>NZ_JBIQNC010000063.1:19815-22206 GCF_044462705.1 Xenophilus sp. | reverse complement strand
ACCGCTTCATGATGCTGCTGACCGATTCGCCCAGCATCCGCGACGTGATCCTGTTTCCCGCCCTGCGGCGCGAAGGCTGAAGCCATGTCCGCCAAGATGCCGTTCTACCGGCTCGTGGCTGCCCGCCACGGCCGTTTCTTCGTCAATCCCAACGATCTGTACATCGGCCAAAGCCTGCGGCTCTACGGCGAATGGTCGGAGGCGGAGATCCGGCTCTTCGATCAAATGGTGCTGCCGGGCGACACGGTGCTGGAAGCCGGCGCCAACATCGGCTCTCACACGCTCTGGTTCTCGCAGCGCGTGGGCTCCGCGGGCACGGTATACGCCTTCGAGCCCGCGCGGCATACCTTCCAGTTGCTGTGCGCCAATCTGGTGGCCAACGACTGCCTGAACGTGCGGGCTGTGCAGCAGGCGGTGGGCTCTGTACCGGGGCGGGTCGAGTTCCCGCTGCCCGATCCCGGGCAGCCTTTCAATTTCGGTGGCGCATCTGCGAAGAAGCCTTGGGCAGGAGCCACCGAGACCGTTGCCCTGACTTCCATCGACGCCCTCGCACTCGATCGCCTTGATCTGCTCAAAGCCGATGTGGAGGGCTTCGAGGTCGAGGTACTGGAAGGCGCGACGCAGACCCTTGCACGCTGCCGTCCGGCCGTCTACGTGGAAATCAACACCCAGGAAGTGCGCAATGCCGTCGTGGCGCTGCTGGAGCCGCAAGGCTACGTCTGCTGGTACTACATCACGCCGATGTTCTGGGCCTCCAACTGGCTGGGGCGCAGCGACGACATCTTCAACGACTATTCCTTCGACATGCTGTGCCTGCCGGAGGAGCGCTTCGAGGTGAGCAGCATGTCCCGTGCCGGCGTCGACGACGGCGTGATGCGCTATCTGCCCACGCAGCGCGTCTGGGCGACCCACCCTTGGGATCAGGCCCGCGTCAGTCGCCGGGCTTGCTGAATTCCACCGGCGGCGCGATGCGATCGACCGGTCCGAACTGGGTCGACAACTCGGTCACCAGCGCCTGCAGCGCCTCGTCCGACATGCTCTGAATGGCATCGGCGTGCCGGATGTTATCGCTGTCGCGGGTGGATTGAATCCATTCGCTGCGAGACGCGGTATCGTGGTGCAGATGGATCAGCGGCGGGGTGAAGGAATGCCAACGCACACCCAGCCGCGTGGCCCGGTTCAGCAGTTCGTCGTCTTCGCCGCCCCAGCCTTCCAGGCGTTCGTTGTAGCCGCCCACGCGAAGGTAGTCCTGACGCTTGAACAGCACCACGCCACCGTTGGCCGAGGCATACAGCAATGCGGCTTCCGGCGGCAACGCCGCGGGATCGAGCGAATGCAGCGCGCCGACATCTCCTGTCTCCAGGAAACGCTGCCTGAGCGAGCCCTCGACATTGACGACCGGCCAGTAGGGACAGATGGCGTCGGACGTTGCGCCGTGCAGCAGTCCATTCACCGCACCCGCCAGCGCCGTTGGCATGGCAACGGAATCGGCGTCGTGCAGGCAGACGACGGGGCTGTTCGCCAGCCGCACGCCCATGTTGCACAGACGCGCCTTGGGAAACGGCCCGTCGTGGTGAACGAAGACATGGCGGACCGAAGCATCCCCGATGCGCGCCCACTCGAAATGCGGGCGTGCATCCGCCTCCATGAGCCAGATGCGGCAGTCGCTGTAGGTGGCCACCAGATGACGCAGCACGCCATAGAGGTTGTCGCGGCGCTCTGCCGACGCCTCCCTGTAGGGCACGACCAGATCGATGTGCTGAAGCGACAACCTGTTCGCTGTGTTCATTCCAGGCCTCTTCGCGGCATCAACTGCCGCCGCCGGATCTCGCTATCGGCGGCTGGCGCCCATTCGCCGGATGCCGTCCTCCTGTCCATGTCGTCCAGAAAGCGGTCCAGCACCCCACCCTCGGCCGGGCTCTGGTTGCACAGAAGAACCAGGTCGCAGCCGGCCTCCAGCGCGGCGCAGGCGGCCTCGGCGAAACTCAGGACGCGCCCTTCGATGTAGCGGCCGGCCTCCATGCTCAGGTCGTCGCTGAAGATCGCGCCCTCGAAGCCGAGCCGGCCACGCAGGATGTCCTTCAGCCACCGGCACGAGAACCCCGCCGGCCGCGTATCGACCCTGGGGTAGATCACGTGCGCCGGCATCACGGCGCCCAGCGTGTCGCTCAGCCACTCGAACGGCTTCGCGTCTTCCGCCAGGATGGCCTTGAGGCTGCGCCGGTCGACGGGGATCGCCACGTGCGAATCGGCCTGGACGTACCCGTGGCCGGGAAAGTGCTTGCCGCAGCAGGACATGCCGGCGCGCAGCATGCCGTGCATCACGCTCTTGGCCAGCAGCGTCACCACGCGCGGGTCGCGGTGGAAGCTGCGGTCGCCGATGACGCTGCT
>NZ_JBIQNC010000063.1:0-19715 GCF_044462705.1 Xenophilus sp. | reverse complement strand
ACCACGACGAAACTGGCCGCGTAGTCCGCCTCGTCGGTCACCGTCACGTGCGCCGCCAGGCCCTGCGCCTCGAACCAGCCCTTCAGCGGATCGTGCAGCACGATGCGCGGCTTGCCGCCGGGCTCGTTGAGGATCTCGCACAGGCGCCAGCCCATCGGCGCATGCATGCCCAGGCCGATGGCCTTGCTGAAGGCCTCCTTGGCCGAGAAGCGCGTGGCCAGGTAGCGCAGGCCGCGCTTCGGCCAGCGGGCGCTGCGGGCGCGCCAGACGGCCAGCTCCGCATCGCCCAGGACGCGCAGCGCGAAGCGCTCGCCCTGCCGCCGGAAGGTCGCCTCGATGCGGCGGATGTCGCACAGGTCGGTGCCGATGCCGTGGATCATGCGACGGCGCCGCCGTAGGCCTCGTCGATGCAGCGCAGGTAGTCGCGCGTGGTCGCGGCGTAGCCAGACTCCAGCGCATCGGCGATGAAGGCGTGGCCGATCGACACCTCCCGGATGCCCGGCACCGCCTGCAGGAACAGCGTGAGGTTGTCGCGGCTGAGGTCGTGGCCGGCGTTGACCTGCAGGCCCACGGCCTGCGCCGCGCGTGCGGCGGCCGCGTACTGCGACAGCACCGGCCCGGCGCGCGAGGTGCCGCGCGAGGCGGCGTAGCCCTCGGTGTACAGCTCGACGCGGTCAGCGCCGGTGGCGCGTGCCTCGGCCATCTGCTCGGGCTCCGGGTCCATGAACAGGCTCACCCGCACGCCCAGCGCGCGGGCCTCGGCCACCAGGGGTTTCAGGCGGGCCAGGTCCTCCGGGAAGCGCCAGCCGTGGTCGCTGGTGAACTGGTCCTCGCTGTCGGGCACGAAGGTGGCCTGGTGCGGCCGGAACTCGCGCACGAAGTCCATCAGGTTGTGGAAGGGGTTGCCCTCGATGTTGAACTCGGCCCGCGGCCAGTCGCGCTGCAGCAGGGCGGAGAGGTCGGCCACGTCCTGCGCGCGGATGTGGCGCCCGTCGGGCCGCGGGTGGACCGTGATGCCGTGGGCGCCGGCATCCAGGCACAGCGCGGCGGCGTAGGTCACGCTGGGGATGCCCAGGTGCCGCGTGTTGCGCACCAGCGCCACCTTGTTCAGGTTGACCGACAGGGAGGTACGGGACGAAGGAATGACGACGCTCATAAGTCTTGCAGCTCCCGCATCAGCTGCCGGGTGCGCAGCGTGGAGACGCCGCAATGGTAGTTGAGCAGTTGCCGCAGCTGCGCGCGCAGCGCGGCGCTGGCGCCGGCGGGCAGCTCGGCCACGGCGCGCACCGTGGCGGCGAAGGGGGCGCTGTCGTCCAGCGACCGGTGCAGCGTGCGCCAGGCGCCGCCGGCCAGCGCCGGCTCGCCCTCGCCGGCCTCGCGCAGGCCGGCCTCGGCCAGCAGCGCGTAGGGCACGGCGTCCTGCAGCGGCGCCAGCGTCGAGGTCTGGACGTCCAGCGCCGGCAGCAGGCCCACCTCGCGCAGCAGCAGCAGCTCGAAGGCGCGCAGGGCCGAGGCCTGCACGCTGGCCTGCGCACTGCCCTCCGGCGCGGCGGCGAGCACCTGCACGGCCCCCGCGTAGGCATCGAAGAGCTGAGGATGCGCATCGTCGCGCGCCAGCAGGCGGATCAGCAGCTCGTTGAGGTAGTAGCCCGACAGCAGTGCGTCGCCGGTGGGCATCACGTGCCCGCCCATCCATTCGGCGGACTTCAGCGTGCGGATCTCCGCATCGCCCCCGTAACCCAGCTGCAGCGGCTGCAGCGGCAGCAGCACCGGCCGGAAGCTGGAACTGGGCCGCTTGGCGCCCTTGGCGACGAGCGCGATGCGGCCGTGGTGGCGCGTCAGCGCCTCGAGGATCAGGCTGGACTCGCTCCAGTCGTAGCGGTGCAGCACATAGGCCGGCTCATGCAGGACGGAGCTGCGCTTCATTCATAGCCGAACGAGCGGACCCGCGCCTCGTCGTCGGCCCAGCCCGAGCGCACCTTGACCCACAGCTCGATGAAGACCTTGGCGTCCATGAGCTTCTCCAGTTCCTGCCGCGCCTCGGTGCCGATGCGCTTGATGCGGTCGCCCTTGTCGCCGATCACCATGGCCTTGTGGCCGTCGCGCTCGACCACGATGGTGGCGGCGATGCGCAGCAGGCGCTTCTGGCCTTTCTTCTGCGGCGGCTCCTCCTCGAACTTGTCGATGACGACCGTGGAGGTGTAGGGCAGCTCGTCGCCGGTCAGGCGGAACAGCTTCTCGCGCACCGTCTCGCTGGCCAGGAACTTCTCGCTGCGGTCGGTCAACTCGTCCTCGTCGTACCACCAGTCCTGCTGGGGCAGGTACTTCGCGCAGATGCCGAACAGGCGCTCGATGTCCTTCGGGTTCTTGGCCGACATGGGCACGAACTCCGCGAAGGCGTGTTCCTTCTGCATCTCGGCCAGCCAAGGCGCGATGTCGGCGCGGCGGTGCACGGTGTCGAGCTTGTTGGCCACCAGGAGGACCGGCGCGTCCTTGCCCAGCAGGCCCAGCACCTTCGCGTCGGCCGGCGTGAAGCGGCCGGCCTCGACCACGAAGAGCACCAGGTCCACGTCGGCCACCGCGCCCAGCACCGTCTTGTTGAGCGAGCGGTTGAGCGCGTTGCCGTGGCGCGTCTGGAAGCCGGGCGTGTCGACGAACACGAACTGCGTGCCGCCGCCCTCCAGTTCCGGCAGGGTGCGCACGCCGGTGATGCGGTGGCGCGTGGTCTGCGCCTTGCGCGAGGTGATGCTGATCTTCTGCCCCACCAGCGCGTTGAGCAGCGTGGACTTGCCGACGTTGGGCTTGCCGACGATGGCCACGAGGCCGCAGCGGCGCGCGGCGTCGGTCGCGGGGGTTTCTGCGTCGGGATGTTCAGCCATGTCGGTGTTCTTCAGGGTCGATGGGCCTTCAGGCGCAGCAGCATCGCCGCGGCGGCCGCCTGCTCGCCCGCCCGGCGCGAGCCGCCGATGCCGCGCTCGACGAAGCCCAGTTCGGCCACCTCGCACTCGACGTCGAAGGTCTGCTTGTGGGCCGCGCCGAGCGTGGCGACCACGCGATAGGCGGGCAGCTTCATTTTGTGGCCCTGCAGCCACTCCTGCAATTCCGTCTTGGCGTCCTTGCCGGCAGCCTCCATGCGGGGGTTGATCTCCACCGCCTCGTACAGGCGCTCCACCAGCGCCTGCGCGGCGGCATAGCCGGCGTCTAGGTAGACGGCGCCGATCACCGCCTCCAGGGCGTCGGCCAGGATGGACGGCCGCGCCGCGCCGCCGGACTTCGCCTCGCCCTCGCCCAGGCGCAGCAGGGGCGACAGCTCCAGCTTCAGCGCCAGGCGGTGCAGGGTGTCCTGCTTGACGAGGTTGGCCCGCACCCGCGAGAGGTCGCCCTCGGGCAACTGCGCCAAGCGGCGGAACAGCAGGTGCGAGACCGCCAGGCTCAGCACCGAATCGCCCAGGAATTCCAGCCGTTCGTTGTGGTCGGACGAGTAGCTGCGGTGCGTCAGCGCGCGCTGCAAGAGGACGGGGTCCGAGAAGCGGTGCGACAGGCGCGCCTGCAGGCCCGCAAGAGCGCTGTCTTTCACGTGCGTTGCAGGGCGCTCAGTTGGACTCGCCCTTGTATTTCAGCAGCAGGTAGGCCGGACCGAAGAGGTGGATTTCCTTGTCGTAGGCGAAGGCGACGACCACCTTCTCGCCGTCCTTGCGCACCTCGAGGTCGCGGCCGGCGACGGCCTGGAAGTCGTCGATGGCCTGCGCCCGGTCGAAGATGGCGCGCACCTCGGGCACCGTCGTGCCTTCCTTGGCCTTGTTGGCCGCCTTCAGGATGGCCTGGTACTCGATCAGCGTCGGGATCACCTGCGCCACCACCACGCCCACGCACGCCAGCACCACGGCGACGAACAGCAGGCCGATGAACGAGATGCCGCGCTGGCGCCGGCGTTCGGATTGGATTTCCCTCATACCCTCTTTTCTTTCCCTGAAAAATGGCGGCCGCTCAGCCGCTCAATGGAACGAACCGATGCGCCCCAGGCTGCCGAAGTTCATCCAGATGAAGAAGGCCTTGCCCACGACGTTCTGGTCCGGCACGAAGCCCCAGTAGCGCGAATCGAGCGAGTTGTCGCGGTTGTCGCCCATCATGAAATAGTGACCCGGCGGCACCTTGCAGACCACGCCCTCGACACTGTAACGACAATTTTCACGGCCGGGGAAGTCCATCACCTCCGCGTCGGACAGGCCCGCCCGCCGGCTGTCGTCGTTGAGCAGCATGTGCGTGCGGCCGTCCAGGTCCTCGCGGTACTGCTTGAAGTAGCGCATGACGTCCTCGTCGAAGTAGTCGGGCACCGCCTCCTTGGCAACCGGCTGGCCGTTGATGGTCAGTTGCTTGTTCAGGTAGGCCACCTCGTCGCCGGGGATGCCGACCACGCGCTTGATGTAGTCCATGCTCGGCTTGGGCGGGTAGCGGAACACCACCACGTCGCCGCGCGCCAGCGGCGTGCCCTCGGTGATCTTGGTGTTGACCACCGGCAGGCGCAGCCCGTAGGTGAACTTGTTCACCAGGATCAGGTCGCCGGTGAGCAGGGTCGGCATCATCGAGCCGGAGGGGATCTTGAACGGCTCGACGACGAAGGAGCGCAGCAGGAACACGGCCAGGATCACCGGGAACAGCCCCGCCGTCCAGTCCAGCCACCAGGGCTGCGCCAGGATTTTCTCGCGTGCCTGGCCGTCCTCGCGGTCGAACTGGGTGATGCCCTGGCGCGTCAGCTCCTCGCGCCGCTGCGCGCCGGCCGCATCGAACGCCGCCGCGGCCGCCCGCCGCCGGGGCAGGAACCAGAAACGCTCGGCCAGCCAGTAGGCGCCGGTGATCAGGGTGGCCAGGAACAGCAGCAGGGCGAAGTTGCCTTCGACCGCGTCGAGGTACCAGGCGCCGATGTAGCCGGCGAACGCGGCGAGGATCAGGGAAGTCAGGAGTGCCATCGCTTGGGGAGATGAGGTTTGCTTATTCTTCGACCTGCAGGATGGCCAGGAAGGCTTCCTGCGGCACCTCGACCGAGCCGATCTGCTTCATCCGCTTCTTGCCCGCCTTCTGCTTTTCCAGCAGCTTGCGCTTGCGGGTGATGTCGCCGCCGTAGCATTTTGCCAGCACGTTCTTGCGCAGCGCCTTGACGGTCTCGCGGGCGATGATGTTGGCGCCGATGGCCGCCTGGATCGCCACGTCGAACATCTGGCGGCTGATGATCTCGCGCATCTTCGCCACCACCGCCCGGCCGCGGTACTGCGACTGGCTGCGGTGCACGATGATCGACAGGGCGTCCACCTTCTCGCCGTTGAGCAGGATGTCGACCTTGACCACGTCGGACGGCCGGTACTCCTTGAACTCGTAGTCCATGCTGGCGTAGCCGCGGCTGACGGACTTCAGGCGGTCGAAGAAGTCCAGCACGATCTCGCCCAGCGGCAGCTCGTAGGTCAGCATCACCTGGCGGCCGTGGTAGGCCATGTTGATCTGCACGCCGCGCTTCTGGTTGGCCAGCGTCATCACCGGGCCGACGTACTCCTGCGGCATGTACAGGTGCACGGTGACGATCGGCTCGCGGATCTCGGCCGTCTTGCCGATGTCGGGCATCTTGGAGGGGTTCTCCACCATGATGAGCTCGCCGTCGCTCTTGAGTACCTCGTACACCACGCTCGGCGCGGTGGTGATCAGGTCCTGGTCGAACTCGCGCTCCAGCCGCTCCTGCACGATCTCCATGTGCAGCAGGCCCAGGAAGCCGCAGCGGAAGCCGAAGCCCAGCGCCTGGCTCACCTCGGGTTCGAAGTGCAGCGAGGCGTCGTTGAGCTTGAGCTTCTCCAGCGCATCGCGCAGCTGGTCGTACTCGCTCGCCTCGGTCGGGTACAGGCCGGCGAAGACCTGCGGCTGGATCTCCTTGAAGCCCGGCAGCGGCTCGGCCGCCGGCGCGGTGTTGGCGCCCTGCGCCGTGCGCACCACCGTGATGGTGTCGCCCACCTTGGCCGCCTGCAGTTCCTTGATGCCGGCGATGATGTAGCCCACCTCGCCCGCCTCCAGGCTCGCCCGCGGCTCGTTGGCCGGGGTGAACACACCCAGGTTGTCGGCGTTGTAGAGCGCGTCGGTGGCCATCAGCTTGATGCGGTCGCCCTTGCCCAGGCGGCCGTCGACCACGCGCACCAGCATCACCACGCCCACGTAGGCGTCGAACCAGCTGTCGATGATCATGGCGCGCAGCGGCGCATCCGCCTTGCCGCGCGGCGGCGGCACCTTGGCGACGATCGCCTCCAGGATCTCGTCCACGCCCATGCCGGTCTTCGCCGAACACGGGATGGCATCGCTCGCGTCGATGCCGATCACGTCCTCGATCTCTTCCTTTGCGCGCTCGGGATCGGACTGCGGCAGGTCCATCTTGTTGAGCACCGGCAGCACCTCGACGCCGAGGTCCAGCGCGGTGTAGCAGTTGGCCACCGTCTGCGCTTCCACGCCCTGCGATGCATCGACGACGAGCAGCGCGCCCTCGCATGCGGAGAGCGAACGCGAGACCTCGTACGAGAAGTCGACGTGGCCCGGCGTGTCGATGAGATTGAGGTTGTAGACCTGCCCGTCGCGCGCCTTGTAGTGCAGCGCGGCGGTCTGCGCCTTGATGGTTATCCCACGCTCCTTCTCGATGTCCATCGAGTCGAGCACCTGTGCCTGCATCTCGCGATCGGCGAGGCCGCCGCAACGCTGGATGAGGCGGTCCGCCAGCGTCGACTTGCCGTGATCGATGTGCGCAATGATCGAGAAATTTCTGATGTGGTTCATCAACGGGAACGCTTAAGTACTTGAAATCACTCGCACACAGGCGGCACAGCACAAGAAAAAAGGGCGCGTCTTCGAAGGACGCGCCCTGAACCAACAAGCAATGGCAACTGCAGTAGTTGGAACTTCATTGTAGGCAAATCGGGGGGCGCGTACAGGCAGGAACGGAAGCCGGAGGCTCGTTGCAGGGCAGCAACAGGAATCATATGAACAGCTTATCCACAAGCATTGTGGGTGACTTCATGAACAACTTGTGGGCGATCTGTGGAGCAGCGGTGCATGCCGCGTGACCATCTCGTATCGTGGTGGCCGACCCCTCTGTTATGCCGCCGAAAGAGCATCCGGGCGACGCATTCTACCGAAACCCATCCAAGGGCTCAGACAAAGTTAGTAGATGCAAACTTCAATTGAAGTGGGTCCGCGCGCGGCGTCCGGCGGCTTTGTCGCCAAAAAAAGACCCCAAACCCGACTGACGGGTGGGGCCACTTGACGCCGTCGCGAAGCTCAGCGCGACGGGCGGATGAGGGCGTATTGCGCCCACTCGCCGCGGCGGAACAGCACGCTGACCGGCTTGGAGCGGTCGATCTTCGCCAGGGCCGCATCGAACTCGCGCACGTTCGCCACCTCCACGTTGCCCACGGCGAGGATGACGTCGCCCTCGCGCAGCCCGGCACGGGCCGCCGCCTCGCTGGCGGCGTCCACGCGCACCCCGCCGCGCAGCTTCAGTTCCTGCTTGCGCTCGGCGCTCAACTCGCTGACGGCCAGGCCGAGCGACTTGGCGGCGGCCGAGGCGGAAGACGGCGTCGGCTCCTCGCGGCTGCCCGGCACGCGGGCCGGCTTGTCGGGTTCCAACTCCGCGACGGTCACGGTCAGGTCGCGCGTCTTGCCGCGGCGGAACACGGTGACGGTGCTCTTGGTGCCCGGCTTGGTGTTGCCCACCAGGCGCGGCAGGTCGCTCGGCTTGTCGATGGCCGTGCCATCGAACTTGAGGATGATGTCGCCGGCCTCGATGCCGCCCTTGTCGCCGGGCGAACCGGTCTCCACGCCGCGCACCAGCGCGCCCTGCGGCTTGCCCAGCCCGATGGACTCAGCCACGTCCTTGGTGACCTGGTCGATCTGCACGCCGATGCGTCCGCGCGTGACGCGCCCGGAGGCGCGCAGTTGCTCGCTGACGCGGATGGCCTCGTCGATCGGGATCGCGAACGAGATGCCCATGAAGCCGCCCGAGCGCGAGTAGATCTGGCTGTTGATGCCCACCACCTCGCCGCGCATGTTGATCAGCGGGCCGCCCGAGTTGCCGGGGTTGACCGCCACGTCGGTCTGGATGAAGGGCAGGTAGTCGCCGGTGTCGCGCTGCTTGGCGCTGACGATGCCGGCGGTGACGGTGTTGTCCAGCCCGAAGGGCGAGCCGATGGCCATCACCCACTCGCCCACGCGCAGGCGCGAGATGTCGCCCACCTTCACCGCCGGCAGGCCGGTCGCATCGATCTTGACCACCGCCACGTCGGTGCGCTTGTCGCTGCCGACGATCTTCGCCTTGAACTCGCGCTTGTCCGCCAGGGTGACGATCACCTCCGAGGCGTCCTCGACCACGTGCGCGTTGGTCATCACGTAGCCGTCGGCGGTGAGGATGAAGCCGGAGCCGACGCCGCGCGGGCGCTCCTCCTCCTGCGGCTGGCCGCGGCGCGACCCCTGGCGCGGCATGCCCGGCAGCGGCTGGCCGAAGAAGCGGCGGAAGAATTCCTGCATCTCCTCGTCCATCTCCGCGGAGGCGCCGCCGCGCGCCACGCGCTCGGTGGTGCGGATGTTGACCACGGACGGGCCGACCTGGTCCACCAGGTCGGTGAAGTCGGGCAGCACGCGCGCCGCCGCGGCGGGCTGCTGCGCCTGGGCCGCGGCCGGGACGAGCGCGGCGGAGCCCGTCACCGCCAGCGCGGCGGCCAGCAGGCAGGCATGGAGTCCGGTCTTGCCTTCGGCTTGGAACATCGTCATCTCTCTCTTGTCGGGTGATGGTGAACGGAAAGGGGAAGCGCAGCCTTCGAATTGTCGGGGCCGGATCGGTTCCCGGCCGTCGGCCGGCGCCGCGGATCGCAGGGGCCGGTCAACGCGTGCGCGCCAGCGCCTGCGCGAAGGATTCGAGCGTCCGGGGCGGCACCTCGCCGACGGCGGTGAGCCACCAGCCGCCGTCCTCGGCCAGCAGGCGCCGGGTCAGCGTGTAGGTGGCGCCGAGCTGCATCACGGTCTCGGGCCCGGCCTGCTGCGGGTCGAAGGGCTCGATGAACAGGGACACCGTCGCCAGGCCGTCCGAGAAGGTCCACTGCACCGTACGCTCGCCGTCCGAGGCCCGGCTGCCGAGCGCGCGGCGGTAGCAGCTCACCGGCTTGAAGCCGGGCACCGGCGCCTTCAGCGCCCAGCCCTCCGCCTCGGCGGTGGTGCGCCGCAATTGCGATTTCTCGATCCGGTAGCCGCTCGTGCTGGACATCATCTGGTCCAGCGCCCGCACCTGCAGCGGCGCATCCAGTTGCACTTCGGAGAAGGCGGACTGCTCCACCACGCCGCCCTCCGCATCCAGCGTCTGCAGCTTGAGCACCAGCCCGGAGCGGCGCTCGCTCCAGACGCGGTAGCCGAAGCG
Organism: Xenophilus sp.; assembly: GCF_044462705.1. NCBI lineage: Bacteria > Pseudomonadati > Pseudomonadota > Betaproteobacteria > Burkholderiales > Comamonadaceae > Xenophilus > Xenophilus sp. Next base: position 10,285 of record NZ_JBIQNC010000063.1, on the reverse strand, counting down.
CAGGTCGTCGCGCGGCACGATCTGCACCACGTCGGCATCGATGCCGGCAACGCGGCCCTTGCCCAGCAGGCGCACGCCGTACAGAGAGGCGATGGAGGACTCGGACGCGCCGAGCAGGTTGGGGAACACCTCCACGTTGTCGCGCCGCTCGCTGCGGATCACGCCCAGCTCGGGCAGGAAGGTGAGCACCAGGTCGTTGCGGCGGAAGGTGGAGCGCGGCGGGCCGCTCAGCGCCTCGACGCGCTCGATCTGCAGATCGCCCTCGCAGGCATGCCAGATCCGCGCGCTGGACAGGTCGCCGGTGGCGGCGGACACCACGAAGGTGCCGACGTAGCTGGTCTGCCGGGCCGCCTGGTGCATGCGGCGCAGCCAGTCCAGCACGCCCAGGCGCGCCGGGTCCTGCGGCGCCGCGGCCGGGGAAGCGGCCTCGGGGGCCGTATCCTGGGCATGGACCGGCAGGCCGCCGAGCCCGCCGGCCAGCAGCAGCGCGGCGGCGATCGAGCGGAAAGGGCGTGCCGGCGCCAGCAGCGCGGTCGGCGGGTTACCAGCGCGACTTGGCATGCCTCAGCGCGAAGGACCTTCGAAGGTGGCGTTGCGCAGGAAACCCGACGGCATGTTGGAGGCGCCGCTGGCCTGCTGGTGGGCCTGGAGCAGTTCGTCCAGCCGCGGGTCGCGCAGCATGATCTGCGGGGCGCCGTTGCCGATCACCACGCGCGAGCGGGCCGGCTGCCCACCCTGGGTCGCCGCGGCCAGCACGGGAGGCTGGCCGGCTGCGCCCGGCACCACCAGTTGCGGCGTGCTGCGCGCCAGTTGGGCGCCGGCCGGCGCGGTGCCGCCCTGCCCCATCCAGGCCCAGCCGATCGCGGCCGCCGCCGCCACCGAGGCCACGCCGGCGGCCACCTTCCAGCGGAACACCGGCTCGTTGGCCGCCTCGGCGCGCACCATGCGCAGCTCTGCCCCCGGCGCCGGCTGCGCCGCCCCGGGGCGGACGACCTCGGCCGCCAGCCGCTCGCGCAGCCGTGCCAGGAAGGCGGCCGAGTCGGAGCACGGCGCATGCGTGCCCGAGCGCAGCACGTCGCCCACCAGGTGCACCACCTGCCATTCGCGCCGCAAGTCCTCGCGCACGCCCAGATCGCCCACCGCCCGGGCGAAAGCTTCGCCGTGCAGCGCCCCGTCCGCCAGCGCGGATACACGCTCGAGATCCTGCTTCATGCCTTCGTCCATGTCGTTCACCTGATCGTCACCACCGCTTGCCCGACTGGTTGTCCAGCAGGGGTTTCACCCGCGCCGAGATCGCTTCGCGCGCCCGGAAGATGCGCGAGCGCACCGTACCGATCGGGCAATTCATGACCTCGGCGATTTCCTCGTAGCTCAAACCCTCGATCTCCCGCAGGGTCACGGCCTGCCGCAGTTCGGCCGGCAACGCCTCCATCGCGGCGTTGACCGCGGCGGCGATCTCCTGCGCCGCCAGCACGGAATCGGGGGTTTCGTCGCTGATTGGTTCGTTTCCGCCCCGGTAAGTTTCATCGTCGTCGTCGGCCCCGCGCAGCGCCGCCTCGGGCACCGTCGGGTCGCGTTTCATGTCCACCAGGGCCTTCTTGGCCGTGTTGACGGCGATGCGGTACAGCCAGGTGTAGAACTGCGCCTCGCCGCGGAACTGGTGCAGCGCGCGGTAGGCGCGGATGAAGGTTTCCTGGGCGATGTCCTCGACCAGGTCGACGTCGCGCACCATCCGGCCGATCAGCCGCTCGATGCGGCGCTGGTACTTGAGCACCAGGAGCTCGTAGGCCTTCTGGTCGCCGGCCACCGTGCGCTGGACGAGCTGGAAATCCGGGTCGACCGGCCGCCCGGCGGCAGGGCCGTCGTTCTCGGGCGGGGGCGGGGGGGATGCGGTCATGCAGCAGGCGGGACGCGCCGCGCGCCGGCATCGGCGGCGGGCACCGGCGCCGCTTCGGGCGACGGGGGGCGGCAATATACCGCACGGCGCAGGGCGTTCCAGCGCTCGGGCGCCCAGCCACGCTCCAGCCACAGCCAACGCGGCGCCTGCCCGGGCTCCGCCAGGCGCAGCAGCAGCACGCCCTGCAGGTCGAGTCCCGCAGCCGCCGTCGCCATGCGCATGGCTGCGCCGTCCGTGCCCAGGTGCCAGTACGCGCCGTCCCATGCCAGCGGGCTCGGCGGCACCCGACCCAGCGCGTGGACCGCGGCGAGGGCCGTCAATGCCAGCGCGGTCGCCAGGGCCGCCGCGCGCGCCGGGTCGGCCGGGTTCTGGTGGAGCCACAGCCCCGCACAGGCCGCGCCGGCCAGCCACAGTGCGGCGAAGAGCCCGGCCGCAAAGCGCGAGCGCCCCACCGGATAGCTCACCGATGGGGCGCTGTGCATGAAAGGAAGGCCGGTGCGCGTCAGGCGCGTTTGAACACCAGCGTGCCGTTGGTGCCGCCGAAGCCGAAGTTGTTCTTCACGGCGACGTCGATCTTCATGTCCCGCGCCTCGTTGGCGCAGTAGTCCAGGTCGCACTCCGGGTCCTGGTTGAAGATGTTGATGGTCGGCGGGCTCTTCTGGTGGTGCACGGCCAGCACGGTGAAGACCGACTCGATGCCGCCGGCGCCGCCCAGCAGGTGGCCCGTCATCGACTTGGTGGAGTTGACCACCAGCTTCTTCGCGTGGTCGCCGAAGGCGTTCTTGATGGCGTTGGTCTCGTTCAGGTCGCCCAGCGGCGTGGAGGTGCCGTGCGCGTTCAGGTACTGGACCTGGTCGGCGTTGACGCCGGCGTTGCGCAGCGCCGCCTCCATCGAGCGGCGCGGGCCGTCCACGTTGGGCGCCGTCATGTGATAGGCGTCGGCGCTCATGCCGAAGCCGACCAGTTCGGCGTAGATCTTCGCGCCGCGGGCCTTGGCGTGCTCGTACTCCTCGAGCACCATCACGCCGCCACCCTCGCCCAGCACGAAGCCGTCGCGATCCTTGTCCCAGGGGCGCGAGGCGGCGGCCGGGTCGTCGTTGCGGGTGGACAGCGCACGCGCGGCCGCGAAGCCGCCGATGCCCAGCGGCGACACGGTGGATTCGGCGCCGCCGGCGACCATCACGTCCGCATCGCCGGCCTGGATCAGCCGTGCCGACAGGCCGATGGCATGCAGCCCGGTGGTGCAGGCCGTGACCACCGCGATGTTGGCGCCGGTGAAGCCGTACTTGATCGACACGTGGCCGGAGATCATGTTGATGATCGAGGCCGGCACGAAGAAGGGCGAGATGCGGCGCGGGCCGCGGTTGACCAGCTCGCCGTGCGTCTCTTCGATCATCGGCAGCCCGCCGATGCCCGAACCGATGTTGCAGCCGATGCGCGAGGCCAGGTCGGGCGTGAGCGCCTCGCCGGTGGGCAGGCCGCTGTCTTCCACCGCCTGGATGGCGGCCGCCATGCCGAGGTGGATGAAGCGGTCCATGTGGCGCGCTTCCTTCTCGGAGATGTACTTCGTGATGTCGAAGTCCTGCACCTGGCCGGCGAAGCGGCAGGCCAGGTTGCTGGCGTCGAAACGGGTGACGGTGCTGACGCCCGAGCGGCCGGCGAGCAGGCCGGCCCAGCTGTCGGCGACGGTGTTGCCGACGGGAGAAACGCAACCGAGCCCGGTGACGACGACGCGGCGTTGGGTCATGCCATGAACCTTTCCAGGGGAAAACGGGCGGAGCGCGCGGCCGAGGTCAGGCGGTCATGGCGCCGCGCGGCCGGCCTCCACGGGGAGGACCGAAGGCTCAGGCCTTCTGGTTCTTGGAGGCGTAGTCGATGGCGTTCTGCACCGTGGTGATCTTCTCCGCGTCTTCGTCGGGGATCTCGATGCCGAATTCGTCTTCCAGGGCCATCACGAGTTCGACCGTGTCGAGCGAGTCGGCGCCCAGATCGGCCACGAAGGCCTTTTCGTTGGTCACCTGCGACTCTTCCACGCCGAGCTGCTCGGCGATGATTTTCTTGACACGTGCTTCGATATCGCTCATTTGGTTCCCTCTGAGGGTTATAGACAATCGGTGGATTTTAACGGGCCGGGGTGTGGCGTCTTCCCGGTCGGGGCCGGGGGAAACGCCTTGCGCAGCGCCGCACTTACATGTACATGCCGCCGTTGACGTGCAGTTCCTGGCCCGTCACGTAGGCGGCCTGCGGCGAGGCCAGGTAGGCCACCGCGTGCGCGATGTCGGCCGGCTTGCCCAGGTGGCCCAGCGGGATGGACGCCAGCAGCGCCTGCTGCTGCGCCTCCGGCAGGCTGGCCGTCATGTCGGTCTCGATGAAGCCGGGCGCCACGCAGTTGACGGTGATGGCGCGGCTGCCCAGCTCGCGCGCCAGGGCGCGGGTCATGCCCGCCACGCCGGCCTTGGCGGCCGCGTAGTTGGCTTGGCCCGGGTTGCCCGAGGCGCCGACCACGCTGGTGATGCTGATGATGCGGCCGAAGCGCTGCTTCATCATCGGCCGGATGGCCGCGCGCGAGAGGCGGAACACGGCCTTGAGGTTGGTGTCGATGACGGCATCCCAGTCCTCGTCCTTCAGGCGCATGGCGAGCATGTCGCGCGTGATGCCGGCGTTGTTGACCAGCACATGCAGGCCGCCGTGCGCCTTGACGATGGCGTCGACCAGCGCCTCCACGGCGGCGCCGTCGGTCACGTCCAGCACCTGGCCCTGGCCGCGGTGGGCGGACAGCGCGGCGGTGATCTTGGCGGCGCCCTCGGCCGTGGTGCCGGTGCCGACGACCTTGTAGCCGCGCTGGGCCAGTTCCAGCGCGATGGCCGCGCCGATGCCGCGCGTGGCGCCGGTGACGAGGGCCACCTGGCCCTGGATGGTGAGTGTGCTCATGGGGAGGTGCCTCTTCAGGCCAGCGACTGCTTCGTCTCGGCCAGCGTGGCCGGATCGAGGATGACCGGGTTGGCGACGTCGGGCGCGATGCGCTTGACCATGCCGGACAGCACGCGCCCCGGCCCGCATTCGACGATGGCCGTCATGCCCCGCGCCCGGAGCGCCTGCACGCACTCGACCCAGCGCACCGGGCCGGCCGCCTGGCGCACCAGGGCGTCGCGGATGCGCGCCGGGTCGTCCTCGACCGCGACATCGATGTTGTTGACCAGCGGGATCGCCGGCGCGGCCAGTTCCACGTCCGCCAGCGCGGCGCGCAGCGCCTCGGCCGCCGGCTTCATCAGGCTGGAGTGGAAGGGTGCCGACACCGGCAGCGGCAGCGCGCGCTTGGCGCCGGCGGCCTTGAGCGCCTCGCAGGCCTTCTCCACCGCGGCCTTGCTGCCGGCGATCACGGTCTGCATCGGGTCGTTGAAGTTCACCGCCTCGACCACCTCGCCGCTGCCGGGCGCGAAGCCCGCCGTCACCTCGGCGCAGCCGGCCGCGACCTTCTCGGACGCCATGCCCAGGATGGCGGCCATCGCGCCGGCACCCACCGGCACGGCCTCCTGCATCGCGCGGGCGCGCAGGCGCACCAGCGGCGCGGCCTGCTTCAGCGTCAGCACGCCGGCGGCGACCAGGGCGGAATACTCGCCGAGCGAGTGGCCCGCCACCGCGGCAGGCTTCGCCCCGCCCTCGGCCAGCCACGCGCGCCAGGCGGCGACGCCGGCCACCAGCATCACGGGCTGGGTGTTGGTGGTGAGGGCCAGGGCCTCCTTGGGGCCTTCGTGGATCAGCCTGGCCACGTCCTCGCCGAGGGCCTCGGAGGCCTCGGCCAGCGTCTCGCGCACGGCGGGGTGGTCGCCCCAGGCGTCGAGCATGCCCACGGCCTGCGATCCCTGGCCGGGAAAGACGAACGCAAAGGAAGTCATGATGTCTTGTGTCTCCGGGTCAAGCCGCGGCGCCCGCGGGGCGCCGCGAGGCTACATGTTGAGCAGCACCGCGCCCCAGGTGAAGCCGCCGCCCACGCCTTCGAGCATGACGGTGTCGCCTTTCTTCACCTGGCCGTCGCGCACGGCAGCGTCCAGCGCCAGCGGGATCGACGCCGCCGAGGTGTTGCCGTGCTCGTGCACGGTGACGACCAGCTTGTCCATGGGCAGCTTCAGCTTGCGCGCCGTGCCCTGCATGATGCGGATGTTGGCCTGGTGCGGGATCAGCCAGTCGATGTCGGCGTCGGTCTTACCGGCCTTCTTCAGCACGGTGCGCGCCGCGTCCTCCAGCACGCGCACCGCCAGCTTGAAGACGGCTTGGCCGTCCATGTGCAGCAGCGGCGTGCCCGTCACCTGCCCGCCGGAGACGTGGCCCGGCGTGCACAGGATGCCGACGTGCGAGCCGTCGGCGTGGATGTCGCTGGCCAGGATGCCGGGCGTGTCGCTCGCCTCCAGCACCACGGCGCCGGCACCGTCGCCGAACAGCACGCAGGTGGTGCGGTCGCCGAAGTCGAGGATGCGCGAGAACACCTCCGCGCCCACCACCAGCGCGCAGCGCGCGGTGCCGGTGCGGATCATGGCGTCGGCCACGGTCAGCGCGTAGATGAAGCCGCTGCACACGGCCTGCACGTCGAAGGCCGGGCAGCCGGCCACGCCCAGCTTGTGCTGCAGGATCGAGGCGGACGAGGGGAAGACCATGTCGGGCGTCGAGGTCGCGACGATGATCAGGTCCACGTCCGAGGCGCTGCGGCCGGCGGCCTCCAGCGCATGCCGGCTGGCGTGCAGGGCCAGCTCGCTGCTGGTGACGTCGGGCTCGGCGAAGTGGCGCGCGCGGATGCCGGTGCGCTCCACGATCCACTGGTCGGAGGTCTCGATGCCGCGGCCCGCCAGTTCGCGGGCCAGGTCGTCGTTGGTCACGCGGCGCGGCGGCAGGTAGCTGCCGGTGCCGGTGATGCGGGAATAAGGGGTGCTCATCAGGCCTGGAGTGCTGCCGGGGCGCGCTCGGAGTTCTCCGGGGCCTCGGCGCGCTTCAGCAGGGGCGCGGCGTGGGCGATGCGGGCGCGGACGCGGTCGAGCAGGTTGTTGCGGGCGGCATCATAAGCGCGATCCAGCGCATGGCCGAACGCCACCTCGTCGGCCGAGCCGTGACTCTTGAACACCAGGCCGCGCAGGCCCAGCAGGGCGGCGCCGTTGTAGCGGCGGTGGTCGAGCCGGTTCTTCAGCGCGCGAAGCACCGGATAAGCGACGATCGCCGCGAGTTTGCTGAAGAAGCCGGCAGAAAACTCCTGCTTCATGAAGTCCACGATCATCGAGGCCACGCCTTCGGTGGCCTTGAGCGCGACGTTGCCGACGAAGCCGTCGCACACCACGATGTCGGTCGTGCCCTTGAAGATGTCGTTGCCCTCGACGTTGCCGTAAAAGTTCAGATCCTGCGAATTGGCAGCCGTTTGAAGCAGTTGACCCGCTTTTTTGATGGTTTCGCTGCCTTTGATGACTTCCTCACCCACGTTCAGCAGCCCCACGGAAGGCGCGTCGTTGCCGGTGAGCGCCGCCACCAGCGCCGAGCCCAGCACGGCGAACTGGAGCAGGTCCTCGGCGTCGCAGTCGACGTTGGCGCCCAGGTCCAGCACGGTGGAGGCGCCGCCGCGGATGTTGGGCAGCTGGGTGGCGATGGCGGGGCGGTCGATGCCGTCCAGCGTCTTGAGCAGGTAGCGGGCGATGGCCATCAGCGCGCCGGTGTTGCCGGCGGAAATGGCGGCATGGGCGGCGCCGTCCTTGACCTGCTGGATCGCCACGCGCATGGACGAATCCTTCTTCTTGCGCAGGGCGACCTCGATCGGGTCGTCCATGCCGACCACCTCGGTGGCCGCGACGATGCGCGCGCGCGGATGCCGCAGCGTGCCGAGCGCCTCCGGCACGCCCACCAGCAGCAGCGAGGCCTGCGGGTGGCGCTCCAGGAAGCCGCGGCAGGCCGCCAGCGTGACGCGCGGGCCGTGGTCGCCGCCCATGCAGTCGACGGCCAGCGTGATCGCCTCGGGCCCCGGCGCGGGGTTCGTCGTGGGAGTCGTGGGCATCAAAACAAAGGCCCGATGCTACGTGGAAAGTAGCTTCGGGCCTTGGCCTTGAGAGGGCGGGTCAGCCTTCGTTCTTGGTCTTGAGCACCTTGCGGCCACGGTAGAAGCCGTTCGGGCTGATGTGGTGGCGCAGGTGGGTTTCGCCGGTGGTCGGCTCCACGGCGATGCCGGGCACGCCCAGGGCGTTGTGCGAGCGGTGCATGCCGCGCTTGGACGGCGACTTCTTGTTCTGCTGAACGGCCATGATGGCTCCTGATCGGTATTCGGTACGGTTGGTGGGCGGTGCGGCCGGGACCGGGGCAGCGCCGCCGGGGCCCGCAAGACGCTCAAGAAAGTGACCGCCTGCCGCTGGGTCGCGCCCCATATGCTCCGTGGAGATGGGCACGCGAAGCCCGCGATTATAGCCCGGCGCGGCCGGCCTGCGCCAGCCCTGCGTGCGGGCGCCGCCACCGGGCTAGCCGCCGCTCCCGCCGCCCTTCCCACTCTTGAGCGCCTCCAGCGCGGCAAAGGGGTTGGGGCGCTCGCCAGTGGCGTCGAAATCCGGGTCGGCCGCCGACAGCGCGACCGGCACCGGGCAGGTCTCGTGGCGCGGGGTGATGGGCAGCTCCATCAGCAGTTCGTCCTCGACCAGCGCGCGCAGGTCGAAGTCGCGGCTCGCGACCAGCACGTCCTCCTCGGCCTCCTCGTCCTCCAGCGCGGCCGTGTCCTCGTCGGCGACGAAGCGGAACCAGCGGTCGGCATGCAGCGGCGTGTCCACCGGGGTCAGGCAGCGCTGGCACACCAGCGGCACGCCGGCATCGGCCTGCAGGTGCAGCCAGGGCACGGCCGCGCCGCCGGCCGGGGTGCGCAACTCGCCCCGGGCCTGCCAGCGCACGGTGCCGGCGGCATCGGGCACGGCGGATTCGGCGGTCAGGCGGGGGAAGGCGGCCAGCGGCTCCTCGGCCGAGAGCACGGCGCCGGCCTGGGCGAAGGCCGGCACGTCCAGGCGGCCGGCATCGAAGTCCTTGGCTTTCATCGGCGGCAGTCTAAGGCGCCCGGCCTTTCGCCGGGCGTCACGGACAATAGAACGATGCAACGCCCCGTGATCCTCGGCTCCACCTCGCGCTACCGCCGCGCGCTGATGGAGCGGCTGCACCTGCCCTTCGACGTGCAGGCGCCCGAAGTGGACGAGTCCGCCCTGCCCGGCGAGACGCCCGCCGCGCTGGCCATCCGCCTGGCGCTGGCCAAGGCGCAGGCCGTGGCCGAACGCTTCCCCGAGGCGGTGGTGATCGGCTCGGACCAGGTGGCCGACCTGGACGGCGAGGCGCTGGGCAAGCCCGGCGACCATGCCCGGGCCGGCGCGCAGTTGCGGCGCATGAGCGGCCGCACCCTGGTCTTCCAGACGGCCGTGGCCGTGGTCTGCCGCGCCGCCGGCTTCGTGCAGCAGGACCTGGCGCCGGTGCGGGTGGTGTTTCGCGAACTCGGCGACGACGCCATCGAGCGCTACCTGCGCATCGAGCAGCCCTACGACTGCGCCGGCAGCGCCAAGAGCGAAGGGCTGGGCATCGCGCTGCTGGAGGCCATCGACAGCGACGACCCCACCGCCCTGGTCGGCCTGCCGCTGATCCGCACCTGCCGCATGCTGCGCGCAGCGGGCGTCGATCTGCTCTGATGGCCACGCTCTACCTCGTCCCCGCCCCGCTGGACTTCGGCTGCGAGCCGCAGGCGCCGCTCGCCGACGTGCTGCCGCAGGGCACGCTGGCCGCCGCCGCCGGCCTGACGCACTGGATCTGCGAGAACGCCAAGACCGCCCGCGCCTACCTCAAGCGCATCGACGCGGTGGTGCCGCTGGCCGCGCCGCTGCAGGCGATGGCGATCCAGGAACTGCCGCGCGAGGTGCACAAGAAGGGCGACCACGACGGCGCCGGGGCGAACGCGCAGGCGATCCGCGCCCTGCTCGCCCCGCTGGCGGCGGGGCACGACATGGGCCTCCTGAGCGAGGCCGGCATGCCGGCGGTGGCCGACCCGGGCAGCTCGGTGGTGCGCGCCGCGCACGCGATGGGCGCCGCAGTCGTGCCGCTGGTCGGCCCGGTCTCGCTGCTGCTGGCGCTGGCGGCCAGCGGCCTGAACGGGCAGAACTTCGCCTTCGTCGGCTACCTGCCGCAGGACGCGCAGGCGCGCCAGCAGCGCATCCGAGAGCTGGAAGCCCTGGCGCTGCGCACGGGGCAGACGCAGCTCTTCATCGAAACGCCGTACCGCAACGCCGCGCTGCTGCAGGCGCTGGTGCAGACGCTGAAGCCCGAGTCGCGGCTGGCCATGGCCAGCGGGCTGACGCTGGCGCAGGCGACCGTGCACAGCCACAGCGTCAAGACCTGGCGCGC
>NZ_JBIQNC010000062.1:0-22281 GCF_044462705.1 Xenophilus sp. | reverse complement strand
TCGGCGCGCGTGGTCCAGGCGGCCTCGCCGCGGATCGACTCCACCACCTTGTAGTAGTCCCAGGGCTCCTTCGACTCGGCCGGCGTCTTCACCTGCATCAGGTGCATGTCGTGCACCATCAGGCCGTCGTCGCGCAGCCAGCCGTCCTTGACGAACAGGTCGTTGAACTTCGTCTTCTTCAGCTGCGCCATCACCTTCGCGCCGTCGTCGCTGCCGGCGGCCTGCACCGCCTTCAGGTACTGCAGCGCGGCCGAGTAGTCGCCGGCGTGGAAGGAGGTGGGCATGCGCTTGTGCTTCTCGTAGAAGCGCTGCGCCCAGCTGCGCGCCTCGGGGCTCTGGTTCCAGTACCAGCTGTCGGTGAGGTACATGCCTTGCGCCGTCTTCAGGCCCAGCGCGTGCACGTCCTGGATGGTGATGATCATGCCGGCCAGCTTCATCTTCTGCGCCAGGCCGAACTCGGCCGCCGACTTGATGGCGTTGACGGTGTCGCCGCCGGCATTGGCCAGCGCCAGCACGTCGGGCTTGGCGTTGGTGGCCTGCAGCATGTAGGAAGAGAAGTCGCTCGCGCCCAGCGGGTGCTTGACCGCGCCGGCCACCGCGCCGCCGCCGGCTTCCAGCACCTTGGTCGCGTCGGTCTGCAGCGCGTTGCCGAAGGCGTAGTCGGCGGTCACGAAGAACCAGCGCTTGCCGCCGTTCTTGAGCACCGCGCTGGCGGTGCCGCGCGCCATCGCCACCGTGTCGTAGGCGTACATCACGGTGTAGGGCGAGCAGTGCTCGTTGGTCAGGCTCGACGCGCCGGAGCCGACGACGAAGTAGGGCTTGCCCTTGTCGCGCGCGACGCCGGCCATGGCGATGGCGGCGCCGGAGTTCACGCCGCCGATCAGCATGTCCACCTTGTCCACGTCGAACCACTCGCGCGCCTTGGCGGCAGCGATGTCGGGCTTGTTCTGGTGGTCGGCCGCGACCAGCTCGATCTTCTTGCCGTCGATCGCGCCGCCCATGTCGGCGATGGCCATGCGGATCGCCTCCGCGCCGGCCGGGCCGTCGTAGTCGCGGTAGACGCCCGACATGTCGCTGATGAAGCCGATGCGGATGGTGTCGTCCGAGATCTGGGCCGAGGCGCCGGCGGCGCAGGCCAGCGCGGCGGCGGCCAGGGCGGTGCGTGTGAAGTTCATCGTTGTGTCTCCTCGTGATGGTGGGAAAGAAGGCGTGCGCGAGAGCGTTGAAAACTCCCCTGCCCGTTCACGCTGAGCCTGTCGAAGCGCCGCGCAGGGCTTCGACAGGCTCAGCCCGAACGGTGGTTGGGGCTCAACCCGAAACGCGGCTGTTGTCCATGTCAGGCGGCCTGCGCCACTGCGGCGGGCGCGAATTCGGGCCGCGGCGTGCCGGTGCGCGGCAGGCCCATGATCCGGCGCGCCTCCTCGGGCGTGGCCGGCTCCATGTCCAGCTCGCGGATCAGCCGCACGATGCGCTCGGTGAGCTGCACGTTGGTGGCCAGCTCGCCCTGGCGGTAGTAGAGGTTGTCCTCCAGCCCCACGCGCGCATGGCCGCCCAGCAGCAGCGCGGCTACGTTGGCCTCCAGCTGCGAGGGCCCGATGCCGCTCACGCAGAAGATGCTGTTCGCCGGCAGCACGTCCACCATCTGCTGCAGGTAGCGCGGCGAGAAGGGCATCGCGTTCTGGAAGTTGCGGTGCACGTTCATCACCAGGTTGATGAAGTGAGGCGCTTCGTCGTGGCCTTCCTCGATCAGCGTCGTCACGTCCTGAAGGATGTGCGTGTGGGCGAACACCTCCCACTCGGGCTTGATGCCGCGCGCCTTCATGCCGGCGGCCAGTTCGCGGCCCTTGGACAGCGGCGTGTCCATCAGGATCTCGCGCCCGCCGAAGCTCAGGTTCAGCGTGGTGGCGTCCAGCGTGCACATCTCGGCGCCGGCGTCCATGCCCTTGATGCGTTCCTCCCAGGCGATCTCGAAGCGCCCGCCCGGCAGCGCGCGGACCATGTCGCCGTGCACGCCGCCGCCGGTGGAGTTGTTCAGCACGATGTCGCAGCCGGCCGCGCGGATGCGGGTGTTGATGTCGCGGTAGACGTCCGCATCGCAGGTGGCGCCGTCGTCGGGCCGGCGCGCGTGGATGGCCGCCACGCTGGCGCCGGCGTTCCAGCAGCGCACCACGTCCTCGGCGATCTCATGAGGCTGGGTGGGCAGGTGCGGGTTCTGCGACTTGTGGGCCATGCCGCCGGTGGGGGCGATGGTGACGATGACTTTGCGCTTGCTCATGGCGTCTTCGGGTGCGGTCGTGGTAGGGGCGCATGTTCGGGCGGGGGACGGGGCGACTCAGTCGTCGCGACGACATTCGGCCTCAGGGTTTTCGCGGTGCCTGCCCGCGAGCGGCGGCGCCGGCGGGGGGCGCCGGACCAGGGAAAACCATGAATTTGGATATATTTACTTTTCAAGCGATGCCGCTACGATCCATCCAAAATCATTGATTCCCGCACCCCACGCGGGCTTTGGAAGAAGGATCCGGCATGGCCGAGCGTTCGTTCGTCGAGGAAGTCAAGAAGCTGCGCCTGGGCGCCGGCGAGGTGTTCCGCGGCGAGGGCATCCTGGCCGTGACCAAGGCGCTGCTGGAGTCGGGCGTGAACTACATCGCCGGCTACCAGGGCGCGCCGATTTCGCACCTGATGGATGTGCTGGCCGACGCGCAGGACATCCTCGCCGAGCACGGCATCCGCTTCGAGAACAGCGCCAGCGAGGCCACCGCCGCCGCCACGCTGGCGGCCTCGGTCAACTATCCGCTGCGCGGCGCGGTCACGTTCAAGGCCACGGTGGGCACCAACGTCGCCTCCGACGCGCTGGCCAACCTCGCCTCCGGCGGCGTGACCGGCGGCGCGCTCGTCATCGTGGGCGAGGACTACGGCGAGGGCTCGTCGATCATGCAGGAGCGCAGCCACGCCTTCGCGATGAAGTCGCAGATCTGGCTGCTCGATCCACGGCCCAACCTGCCCGGCATCGTGCAGGCGGTCAAGGACGGCTTCGACCTCTCGGAGGCCAGCCGCACGCCGGTGATGCTGCAGTTGCGCATCCGTGCCTGCCACGTGCACGGCGAGTTCACGGCCAGCGACAACCGCCGCGCCGCCTTCAGCATCCAGCAGGCGATGGAGCAGCCGCAGCGCGACGTCAGCCGCATCGTGCTGCCGCCGGCCAGCTTCGTGCACGAGCAGGAGAAGGTGAAGGAGCGCTGGCCGGCCGCGGTGCGCTTCATCCAGGAGCGCGGCTTGAACGAGTTCTTCGCCGAGCAGGCCGACGACGTCGGCATCGCGGTGCAGGGCGGCAGCTACAACACCGTGGTGCGCGCGCTGCAGCAGCTCGGCCTGGCCGACGTGTACGGCAACACCCGGGTGCCGCTGTACGTGATGAACGTGGCCTACCCGCTGGTCGACGCGGAGCTGCTGCGCTTTTGCGAAGGCAAGCGCGCGCTGCTGGTGGTGGAGGAGGGCCAGCCCAACTTCGTCGAGCAGAACGTCGCCACCATCCTGCGCCAGGCCGGCAGCACGACCGCGCTGCACGGCAAGGACCTGCTGCCGATGGCCGGCGAATACACCACGGCCGCGGTGCTGCAGGGCCTGCGCGGCTTCCTGCAGGCGCACGGCAAGCTGGCGGCGCAGCCCGCGCCCGTGCGCGAGCGCCGCACGATCCCCCTGCTGCCCGAGCCGGCGCGGCCCATCGAGGCCAGCATCGCCGCGCGGCCGCCGGGCTTCTGCACCGGCTGCCCCGAGCGGCCCATCTTCACCGCCATGAAGCTGGTCGAGCGCGAGCTGGGCGAGCACCACGTCAGCGCCGACATCGGCTGCCACCTGTTCTCCATCCTGCCGCCCTTCAACCTGGGCAACACCACCATGGGCTACGGCCTGGGCGGCGCCGGCGCCGCGGCGCTGAACGTGCCGACGGGCAAGCGCGCCATCTCGGTGATGGGCGACGGCGGCTTCTGGCACAACGGGCTGACCAGCGGCATCGCCAACGCGGTGTTCAACAAGAGCGACAACCTCACCATCGTCGTCGACAACAGCTACACCTCGGCCACCGGCGGGCAGGACATCCTGTCGTCGAAGGCGCAGAACCCCACGCGCAGTACCAACCACGCGATCGAGAACGCCGTGCGCGGCGTCGGCGTGCAGTGGGTGAAGACGGTGCGCCGCACCTACGACCTGAAGACCATGGTCGGCACGCTGCGCGAGGCGCTGACCACCGGGGAGAAGGGCCCCAAGGTGCTGGTGGCGCAGAGCGAATGCATGCTCAACCGCCAGCGCCGCGAGAAGCCGCTGCAGCGCGCCGCCGCCGCGCGCGGCGAGCGCGTGGTGCGCGAGCGCTTCGGCATCGACCCGGACACCTGCACCGGCGACCACTCCTGCATCCGCCTGTCGGGCTGCCCCTCGCTGTCGATCAAGCCCAATCCCGACCCGCTGCGCACCGACCCGGTGGCCACCGTGCTCGACAGCTGCGTGGGCTGCGGCCTGTGCGGCGAGGTCTCGCACGCCGCCGTGCTGTGCCCCTCCTTCTACCGCGCGCAGATCGTCAGCAACCCCACCCGCTGGGACCGCCTGCGCGCCCGCCTGCGCCGCGGCGTGATCGGCTGGCTGCAGGCCCGCGACGCCCGCCGCCGCCTTCGCTACGCCTTCTGAGGCCGCCATGACGACGACACCGCAACCGATCAAGATCGCCATCCTCGCCATGGGCGGCGAGGGCGGCGGCGTGCTGGCCGACTGGATCGTCGACCTCGGCGAGCACAACGGTTACATCGCCCAGACCACCTCGGTGCCCGGCGTGGCGCAGCGCACCGGTGCCACCATCTACTACGTCGAGCTGTTCCCGGCCGAGCAGGCGCGGCGCGACGGCGGCCGGCCGGTGCTGGCGCTGATGCCGCTGCCGGGCGACGTGGACGTGGTGCTGGCCTCCGAGCTGATGGAGGCCGGCCGCGCCGTGCAGCGCGGCCTGGTCACGCCCGAGCGCACCACGCTCATCGCCTCCACCCACCGCGTCTACGCCATCGCCGAGAAGACGGCGATGGGCGACGGCCGCGTGGACGATGCCGAGCTGCTGGCCCATGCCGCGCGCGCCGCCAAGCGCTTCGTGCGCTTCGACATGGCGGCGGCGGCCGAGGCCGCGGGCAGTGTGGTCAGCGCCGTGCTGTTCGGCGCTCTGGCCGGCACCGGCGTGCTGCCCTTCGGCCGCGCGCAGTTCGAGGCGACCATCGAGCGCGGCGGCGTGGGCGTGAAGGCCAGCCTCAAGGCCTTCGGCGCTGCCTGTGCACAGGCAGCCGAACCGCCGGCCGCGGACACGGCTGCCACCGACACTCCTCCGGAACCGGCCGCCGCACCCGCGGCGCCGCGCGACCCGCAGGTCGCCGCCCTGCTGCAGCGCGTGCGCGGCGAGTTCCCCGCCGATGCGCAGCACCTCGTCACCGAAGGCGTGCGCCGCCTGATCGACTACCAGGACCCGGCCTACGCCGCGCTGTACCTCGACCGCCTCGACCGGCTGGCCCGGGGCGCCGACGACGGCGGCGCCCTGCTGCGCGCGGCCGCCCGCCACCTGGCGCTGTGGATGAGCTACGAGGACACCATCCGCGTGGCCGACCTGAAGACGCGCGACAGCCGCTTCACGCGCGTGCACTCCGAGGTGCGGCTTCAGGCGGGCCAGCAGCTCGCCATCAGCGAGTTCATGCACCCGCGCGTCGAGGAAATATGCGAGACCCTGCCGGCCGGCCTGGGCCGCTGGCTGGCGCGCCCGCATGCGGCACACCGGCTGGTGGCGCGCATGGCGCGCGAGGGCCGCGTGGTCACCACCACCTCGCTGCGCGGCTACCTGCTGCTGTGGGGCCTGGCGCGGCTGCGCGGCATCCGCCGCCGCACGCTGCGCTACCAGATGGAGAACGCGCGCATCGAGCAGTGGCTCGATCGCATCGCCGAGGCCGCAGGCCACAACCCGGCGCTGGCGGCGGAGATCGCGCAGTGCCAGCGCCTGGTCAAGGGCTACGGCGACACGCACGCCCGCGGCCTGGCGAACTACCAGCGGCTGATGGACGCGGTGCAGCGCGCCGGCCGCCACCTGGCGCCGGCCACCCTGCGCGAGTTGCGCGAGGCCGCGCTGGCCGACGAGCACGGCAAGGCGCTGCAGGCCGCGCTGGCGCGCCACGCGCTGGCCTGAAGGAGAGACGCGTCATGGACACCCTCGCCGTCGAAGTCGTCGCCGCCGATGCGCTGAACCCGCTGATCCGCCGCTTCACGCTGCGTGCCGTGGACGGCGCGCCGCTGCCCGGCTTCTCGGCGGGCGCGCACGTGCGCGTGCAGGTCGCGCTACCGGACGGCACCAGCGACTGGCGCCACTACTCCCTCGTCAACACCGCCGCCGAGGCGGACACCGGCGCGCCGCAGCCGCACTACACCATCGCCGTGCGGCGCGAGGACGAGGGCCGCGGCGGCTCGCGCTGGATGCACGCGCTGCAGGTGGGCCAGCGCGTCGCGATCGAACCGCCGAAGAACGACTTCCCGCTCGGCGCGCACGCGGGCTGCGCCGTGCTGGTGGCCGGCGGCATCGGCATCACGCCGCTGGCCAGCATGGCCGCCGCGCGCCGCGCCGCCGGCCTGCCGGTGCGGATGCTCTACGCCGGCCGCAGCCGCGCGCTGATGGCCTTCCTGCCCGAGCTGCAGGCCCTGCTGGGCGAGTCGCTGGCCGTGCACGCCGACGAAGAGCGGCAGGGCGCGCCGCTGGACGTGGCCGCGCTGCTCGACGGCTGCGCGGCAGAGGACCAGCTCTACGTCTGCGGCCCGCGCGTGATGCTCGACGCCGTGCTGGCCACCGCCGACGCGCGCGGCTGGCCGCGCGAGCGCGTGCACTTCGAGTTGTTCACCGCACCGGTGGCGGCCGCGGGCGACCAGCCCATCGATGTCGTGTTGGCGCAGAGCGGCCAGCAGTTCACCGTGCCGGCCGGCCAGTCCATCCTCGACTGCCTGATCGAGCACGGCTGCGACCCGCTGTTCGACTGCAAGCGCGGCGAATGCGGCGTGTGCTCCGCCGCCGTCGTCGAAGGCGAGCCGGAGCACCGTGACTACTTCCTCAGCGATGCCGAGAAGGCCGGCGGCAAGGTGATGCAGATCTGCGTCTCGCGCGCCAAGGGCCGGCGCCTCGTGCTCGACCTCTGATTCCTCCCCCCAATCACTCCTGGAGCCCCGCGATGAAGTCCTCCCTGCTGTCCCGCCGCCAAGTGCTCTCCCTGCTGCCGCTGGCCGCGGCGCCCACGCTGGCCCTTGCCGACAGCAAGCCCGTCGAATGGGTCGTCGGCTACGCGCCCGGCGGCGGCTCCGACACCGTGGCGCGCATGCTGGCCGAGGCCATGGGCAAGTCCATGGGCCAGAGCTTCATCGTTACCAACAAGCCCGGCGCCGGCTCGAACATCGCGGCCGACTACGTGGCCAAGGCGCGCGACCCGGAGCACACCGTGTTCACCGCGGACTCCGCCGTCATCGCCGCCAACCCCTTCCTCTACAGCAAGCTGGCCTACAACGCGGAGAAGGACTTCGCGCCGGTGGGCACCATCGCGCGCTTCCCGCTGGTGCTGGTGGTGAACCCGAACGCGCAGCCGAAGAACCTCAAGGAGTTCATGGCCTGGGTGCGCAGCGACCCCAAGGGCATGGGCTACGGCAGCCCGGGCACCGGCAGCCCGCACCACCTGGCCACCGAGCTGTTCCGCCAGCAGACGGGGCTGAACCTCACCCATGTGCCCTACCGCGGCGCCGCGCCGGCCATCGCCGACGTGATCGGCGGGCAGTTGCCCTTCATGTTCGTCGACACCTCCAGCGGCGGCTCGTTCATCACCTCCGGCAAGGTGCGCGCCATCGGCGTGGCCAACGCCGGGCGCCTGGCCACGATGCCCGACATCCCGACGCTGGCCGAGCAGGGCCTGCCCGGCTTCGAGGCCTCCGCGTGGCAGGCGCTGGTCGCGCCGGCCGGCATCGGCGCGGCGACGGTGAAGACGCTGAACAAACACCTGGTGGACGCGCTGAACTCCACCGAGGTCCGCGCCCGCATGCAGGTGCTGGGCATCGAGCCGCTGCCCGGCACGCCGGACGAGCTGGCGCGCTTCGCCGCCGCGGAACGCACGCGCTGGGGCCGCGTGGTGCGCGAGGCCAACATCCGGCTCGACTGACCGGGGCGCGCCATGGACCGCTACCGCGACAACCCCGACGCCATCGCCGCGCTGGTGCGCGACACCGAGGTGCACAAGGACTGCTACATCGACCCAGAGGTGTTCGCGCTGGAGATGCAGCACCTGTTCGCCAACACCTGGGTCTACGTGGGCCACGGCAGCCAGGTGCCCAAGCCCGGCGACTACTTCGCGACCACGGTCGGCGACCAGCCGGTGGTGATGGTGCGCCACACCGACCAGAGCATCAAGGTCCTGTACAACCGCTGCGCGCACAAGGGCGTGAAGGTCGCGCCCGACGGCTGCGGCAGCACCGGCAAGTTCTTCCGCTGCCCCTACCACGCCTGGACCTACCGCACCGACGGCAAGCTGCTGTCCATCCCGCTGAAGAAGGGCTACGAGAACACCGGCTTCGAGGCCTGCGAGGCCAGCACCGGCCTGGCCCCCGTCGGCGCGGTGCATACCTACCGCGACTTCGTCTTCTGCCGGCTCAACCCCGAGGGCATCGGCTTCGAGGACTTCTTCGGCCCCTCGCTCTCGACGCTGGACAACATGGTCGACCGCTCGCCCGAGGGCCGGCTGGAAGTGGCCGGCGGCGTGATGCGCTACCTGCACCGCTGCAACTGGAAGATGCTGGTCGACAACCAGACCGACACCTGCCACCCGATGGTCGCGCACGAGTCCTCGGCCGGCACCGCGGTCAAGGTCTGGGAGAACGCGCCGGCGGGCACGCCCAAGCCGATGGCGGTGGAGCTGTTCGCGCCCTTCGTCAGCCCCTACGAGTTCTTCGAGAACATGGGCATCCGCGTCTGGCCCAACGGCCACGGCCACACCGGCGTCAGCGACTCGATCCACGCCGCCTACTCGCCCGCGCCCGGCTACTGGGAAAGCATGGTCGCCGCCTATGGCGAGGAACGCGCCAAGGCGATCCTCGGCGACGTGCGCCACAACACGGTGTACTTCCCCAACATCATGGTCAAGGGACCGATCCAGACGCTGCGCATCTTCCGCCCGCTGGCGGCCGACCGCACGCTGGTCGAGAGCTGGACCTTCCGCCTCGTCGGCGCGCCGGACCTGCTGCTGGAGCGCACCCTCATGTACAACCGCCTGGTCAACGCGCCCACCTCGGTGGTCGGCCACGACGACCTGGAGATGTACGAGCGCGCGCAGCAGGGCCTGGCCTCGCGCGGCTCGCAGTGGGTGAACGTGGGCCGGCTGTTCGACCCCGCCGAGAAGGCGCAGGACGAGGCCGTCACCAACGGCACCAACGAATGGCAGATGCGCAGCCAGATGCGCGCCTGGGTGCGCTTCATGACGGCGGGCATGCGCGAAGGGGTGGCGGCATGAGCACGGCGTCGCCCACCGACCAGCAGCTCATCGACTTCGTCCTCGACGAAGCCGCCTTGCTCGACGACCTGCGCTTCGACGACTGGCTCGCCCTGTTCACCGAGGACGGCCACTACTGGATGCCGCTGGCCCACGGCCAGACCGACCCGCGCCTGCACGCCTCGCTGCTGTACGAGGACCGCCTGCTGCTGGAAGTGCGCATCGAGCGCCTGCGCGGCGCGCGCACCTTCTCGCAGCAGCCCACCAGCCGTTGCCACCACCTGCTGCAGGTGCCGCGCGTGACGGCGCGCGACGACGCGGCCGGCGTCTACACCTGCCGCACCGCCTTCCACTACACCGAGACGCGCCAGGACGAGCAGGCGCTGTATGCGGGCTGGGCCACGCACGAGCTGGTGCGGCAGGCGGACGGCGCGCTGCGCATCCGCCTCAAGCGCGTGGACCTCGTGAACTGCGACGCGGCCTTCGGAAACATGCAGCTCTTCATGTGAGGCCCGCCGTGACCGATGCCATCGAGACCTTCGCGCCCGCCGGGCGCACGCTGCCGGCGATGCTGGAGCGCCAGTGCGGCCGCTTCGCCGAGCGCACGCTGCTCGTCGCCGGCGACACCCGCTGGCGCTATGCCGACGCGCTGCACACGGCCCGGGCCATGGGCGCGGTGCTGCAGGCCGCCGGCATCCGCGCCGGCGACCGCGTGGCGCTGATGTGCGGCAACCGCGCCGAGTTCCTGCAGACCTTCCTGGGCTGCGCCTGGATCGGTGCCGTGACGGTGCCCATCAACACCGCCGCGCGGGGCGCCGCGCTGCGGCACATCCTCGCCAACTCCGGCGCGCGGCTGTTCGTCGCCGAGGCCGAGGGACTGGCCGCGCTGCGCGGGCTCGAGGACCGGGCCGGCCTGCCGCTGGAGCGCGTGTGGCGCGTCGATGCGCCGGAAGAGCCCGGCACCGAGCGCTTCCCCGCACCCGGCGATGCGCTCGCCGAGGCCGCGCCGGTGCAGCCCGGCGACACGCTGGCCATCCTCTACACCTCGGGCACGACGGGCCTGTCCAAGGGCGTGTGCTGCCCGCACGCGCAGTTCTACTGGTGGGGCCGCCACACCGCCGCGCTGCTGGCGCTGGGCGACGGCGAGGTGCTGCTGACCACGCTGCCGCTGTTCCACACCAACGCGATGAACGCCTTCTTCCAGGCGCTGCTGACCGGTTCCACGCTGGTGGTGGAAAAGCGCTTCTCGGCCTCGGGTTTCTGGCGCGCGCTGGTGCGCCACCAGGCCACGGCCACCTACGTGCTGGGCGCGATGGTGCCGATCCTGCTCTCGAAGGACGCGACGCCCGACGACCGCGCGCACCGGGTGCGCATCGCGCTGGCGCCCGGCGTGCCGCCGCGCTTCCATGCGCAGTTCAGCGAGCGTTTCGGCATGCGCCTGCTGGACGGCTACGGCTCCACCGAGAGCAACTTCGTGATCGGCCTCGACGCCGAGCAGCGCCCCGGCAGCATGGGCCGCATCGTGCCGGGCTTCACCGCCCGCGTGGCCGACGAGCACGACGAGGAGGTGCCGCCCGGCACCCCCGGCGAGCTGCTGCTGCGCGCCGACGAGCCCTTCGCCTTCGCCACCGGCTACTTCGGCATGCCCGACAAGACGGTGGAAGCCTGGCGCAACCTGTGGTTCCACACCGGCGACCGCGTGACGCGCGACGCCGACGGCTTCTTCACCTTCCTCGACCGGCTCAAGGACGCGATCCGCCGCCGCGGCGAGAACATCTCCTCCTACGAGGTCGAGCAGGTGCTGCTGAGCCACCCGGCGGTGGCCGTGGCGGCGGTGTTCCCGGTGAAGAGCGAACTGGCCGAGGACGAGGTCATGGCCGCCGTCGTGCCGCGCGAGGGCGCTGCGCTCGACCCGGTGGAACTGGTGCGCTTCTGCGAGCCGCGCATGGCGTACTTCGCCGTGCCGCGGTACCTCGAATTCATGGCCGCGCTGCCCTCGACCGAGAACGGCAAGGTGCAGAAGTTCAAGCTGCGCGAGCGCGGCATCACGCCGCAGACCTGGGACCGCGAGGCGGCCGGCATCCAGCTCAAGCGCTGACCCTCCCGGAGACCAACCATGCAAGCCCTTCGATTCCTCGGTGCGCTGCTGTGCACCGCCTGCCTGGCCCTCGGCGTATCTGCACAGGATGCCTACCCCAGCAAGCCCATCCGCATCATCGTGCCCTTCCCGCCCGGCGGCGGCAGCGACCTGGTGGCCCGCACCGTGGCGGCGCGCCTGGGCGAGCGCTGGAAGGTGCCCGTCACCGTCGACAACAAGCCCGGCGGCAACACCATCATCGCGGCCGAGGCGGCGGCCAAGGCCGCGCCGGACGGCTACACGCTGTTCGTGGCGATCGACTCCACGCTGGCGATGAACCAGAGCCTGTACGGCAAGCTGCCCTACGACCCGGTGAAGAGCTTCACGCCGGTGACGCTGGCGATCACCATGCCGATGGTGCTGGCGGTGCACCCGTCGGTGAGCGCGCGCACGGTGCCCGAGCTGCTGGCGATGGCGCGCGCCCAGCCCGGCAAGCTGGCCTACGCGCACGGCGCCATGCCGGCGCAGGTGGCGGGCGAGGTGTTCAAGAGCGCCACCGGCGCCGACCTGCTGGCCGTGCCCTACAAGGGCGGCGCGCCGGCCATGACCGACACGGTGGGCGGCCAGGTGCCGATCATCTTCGACGCGCTGGGCCCGGCCATGCCCTACATCAAGGGCGGCAAGGTGCGCGCGCTGGCGGTCACCAGCGCGCAGCGCAACCCGCTGCTGCCGGAAGTGCCCACGCTGGCCGAGTCCGGCGCGCCGGGCGTGGACCTGCTGACCTGGATCGGCTTCGTGCTGCCGGCCGGGGCGGACAAGGCGGTCGTCGACAAGCTGCACCACGAGCTGGCGGCCATCCTGCAGATGCCGCAGACGCGCGAGCTGCTGTCGGGCGTCGGCATGACGGTGGGGGCCGGCACGCCCGAGCAGTTCGCGCAGACGATCCAGGGCGACACGCAGAAGTTCGGCCGCATCATCAAGGCCGCCGGCATCAAGCTGGATTGACATGGCGCACATCCAAAAGCGCAGGGGCTACGAGGGCGTGGCGCTCACCGTGCCGGTCACCGTGCCCTACGAGCGCTACTCCATCCGCGGCGCGCACTGGTTCCTCGGCCAGGCGGTGCGCGCGCTGGTCCAGGGCTCGGGTCTGGGCAAGGATCAGATCGACGGCCTCACCGTCAGCAGCTTTTCGCTGGCGCCCGACACGGCCGTCGGCGTGACGCAGCACCTGGGCCTGTCGCCGCGCTGGCTCGACCACATCCCCACCGGCGGCGCCTCGGGTGTGATGGCGCTGCGCCGCGCCGCGCGCGCCGTGCAGTGCGGCGACGCGGAGGTGGTGGCCTGCGTGGCGGCCGACACCAACCACGTCGACTCGTTCCGCCAGACGCTCGGCGCGTTCAGCGACTTCGCGCGCGACGCCAGCTACCCCTACGGCTCGGGCGGGCCGAACTCGATGTTCGCCTTCATCACGGCCCACTACATGCGCACCTACGGCGCCCGCCGCGAGGACTTCGGCCGCATCGCCGTGGCCCAGCGCGCCAACGCGCTGAAGAACCCGAACGCCCTGTTCAAGAAGCCCCTGAGCCTGGACGAGTACATGGCCGCGCGGCCGATCTCCGAGCCCATCCACCTGTTCGACTGCGTGATGCCCTGCGCCGGCGCCGAGGCCTTCCTCGTGATGGCGCCCGAGCGCGCGCGCGACCTGGGCCTGCCGCACGTGCTGCTGCGCGGCGCCATCGAGCGGCACAACGCCTTCGCCGACGACCCGGTGATGGTGCGCGGCGGCTGGGCGATGGACCAGGGCGACCTCTACGCCCAGGCCGGCCTGCAGCCGCAGGACATCGACCTGCTGCAGACCTACGACGACTACCCGGTGATCGCCATGATGCAGTTCGAGGACCTCGGCTTCTGCGCCAAGGGCGAGGGCCCGGCCTTCGTGCGCGCGCGCGACCTGACGGTGGCCGGCGACTTCCCGCAGAACACCAGCGGCGGCCAGCTCTCCTGCGGCCAGGCCGGGGCGGCCGGCGGCTTCATCGGCATGACGGAGACGATCCGCCAGCTCACCGGCCAGGCCGGCGAGCGCAGCGTGGCCGGTGCGCGCCACGGCCTGGTGGGCGGCTTCGGCATGGTGACCTACGACCGCTGCCTGTGCACCGGCGCCGTGATCCTGGGGAAAAGCGAATGACGGCGCCTTTCATGAAACCCCCGCGCAAGAACCCCGTCCTGCGCACGCGGCAGATGAACCTGCCGCCCGGCGCGCGCGGCCGCGTGGCGCTGGGCCTGACGGCCGCGGCCGCCGAAGGCCGCTTCGCGCTGCAGGTCTGCGCGGACTGCGGCGCATTGCAGTACCCGCCGCGCGAGGCCTGCCACCGCTGCCTGTCGCCCTGCCTGCCCTGGCAGGCGCAGACCGGCGAGGGCGAGCTGCTCGCCGCGACCACGCTCGCCCACAGCAACGACCTGTTCTTCCGCGAGCGCCTGCCGTGGCGGCTGGGCATGGTGCGGCTGGACGCCGGCGCGAGCGTGATGGTGCACCTGCATGGTGAGGTGGGTGAGGCCCCTTGCCGCGTGCGCGTCGGCGCGCGGCTGGACCGCGCCGGCCAGGCGGTGCTGATCGGATACCCGGAGAAAGGAACGGCCCACATGGCGGACGACACGATGCTGCGCGAGATGACGAGCGACCCGAAGCACCGCAAGGTGCTGGTGACCGACGGCAAGTCGCCCGTCGGCCAGGCGGTGGCGCGGGCGATGGCCCAGGCCGGCGCCGACATCGTCTGGGTCGGCCACGCCGAGCCCTGGAAGCAGCTGCCCGGCCTGGCCGAGCTGGCGGCGCTGCCGCAGGTCACGCTGGTGCCGCTGGACGTGACCGACGAGCGCTCGGTCAACGAACGGGCCGGCGAGATCGGCGGCAAGGTCGACATCGTGGTCAACACCGCCGAGCTGCACCGCGGCTTCGGCATCGCCGCGCGGCGCGGCACCGACGTGGCCAAGTCGGAGATGGAGGTCAACTACTTCGGCCTGTTGCGGCTGGCGCAGGCCTTCGGCCCGGCGCTCAAGGGCCGCGCGGCCGACGGCGCGACGCACGCCACCGCGTGGGTCAACCTGCTGTCGGTCTACGCGCTGGCCAACTTCCCGTCGCACGGCACCTTCTCGGCCTCCAAGGCCGCGGCGCTGTCGCTGGCGCAGTGTCTGCGCGCCGAGATGCGCGGCGCCGGCATCCGCGTGGTCAACGTGTTCCCCGGGCCGATCGACGACGAATGGAACCAGAACCTGCCGCCGCCGAAGCTCGCGCCGGCCGCCCTGGCCTCGGCCATCGTGAAGGCGCTGCGCGATGGCGTGGAAGACGTCTACCCCGGCGACGTGGCGCAGGAGTGGCTGGCCCGCTGGCGCGACAACCCGAAGGTCCTCGAACGCGAACTCGCCGCAGGAGGCATGTGAGATGAACACCACCCCCCAGGACATCCTCGGCAGCCTCGCGCTGGCGCTCGCCGGCGGCCGCGTGCGCATCGTCGACCTGACGCAGACGCTGAGCTCCGAATTCCCGGCCATCGCGCTGCCGCCCGAGATGGGCCAGTGCCAGCCCTTCCGCATCGAGCAGATCTCGGCCTACGACGAGCGCGGGCCCGGCTGGTACTGGAACAACTTCTCCTGCGGCGAGCACACCGGCACGCACTTCGACGCGCCGATCCACTGGATCTCGGGCCGCGACCTGCCGAACAACTCGGTCGACACCATCCCGCCGCAGCGTTTCGTCGCGCCGGCCTGCGTGATCGACTGCAGCGCGCAGGCCGCGGCCGACCCGGACTACCTGCTGACCGTGGCCGACATCGAGGCCTTCGAGGCGGCGCACGGCCGCATCCCGGCCGGCCATTGGGTGCTGATGCGCACCGACTGGTCGCACCGCTGGGAGAAGCAGCGCGACGCCGTGGCCTACCAGAACCTCGACGAGACCGGCCAGCACACGCCGGGCCCGACGCCGGAGGCGGTGCGCTTTTTGATCGAGCAGCGGGACGTGCTGGGCTTCGGCACCGAATCGATCAACACCGACGCCGGCCAGGGCTACCACCTGCGCCCGCCCTACCCCTGCCACTCGCTGATGCACGGCGCCGGCAAGTACGGCCTGCAGTGCCTGACCAACCTGGACCAGCTCCCGCCCACCGGCGCGCTGGTGGTGGCGGCGCCGCTGAAGATCGAGAAGGGCAGCGGCAGCCCGTTGCGGGTGCTGGCGCTGGTGGGGGACAAGGCATGAATCCCAACAAGGTTGCAGCGGTGACCGGCGGCAGCGCCGGCATCGGCAAGGTGATCTGCGGGCAGTTGCTGGCGCAGGGCTACGAGGTCGTGTCGCTGGCGCGCCGCCGCACCGAGATCGACCACCCGAAGCTGCACAGCGTCGAGGTCGACCTGGCCGACCGCGCCGCCACCGCCGAGGCGGTGCAGGCGATGGTGCGGCGGCACGAGGTCACCACCATCGTGCACAACGCCGGCGTGATCCGCGCCGCGCTGCTGCCGGAAGTGAAGCTCTCCGACCTGGACGCGCTGGTCGACCTGCACCTGGGCTGCGCCATCCAGATGCTGCAGGCCGCGCTGCCCGCGATGCGCGCCCGGCAGTTCGGCCGCGTGGTGCTGCTCTCGTCGCGCGCGGCGCTGGGCCTGCAGACGCGCACCAGCTACTCGGCCACCAAGGCCGGCATGCTGGGCATGGCGCGCACCTGGGCGCTGGAGCTGGCGCCCGAGGGCATCACCGTCAACGTGGTCGCGCCCGGCCCGATCCGCACCGACATGTTCTACGACGTGGTCGAGCAGGGCAGCGAGAAGGAGCGCCAACTGGCGGCCTCGGTGCCCGTGCGCCGCCTCGGCGAATCGGCCGACGTGGCGCGCGCCGTCGCCTTCTTCGCCGACGCCGCCAACAGCTTCGTCACCGGCCAGGTGCTGTACGTCTGCGGCGGCACCAGCGTCGGCAGCCTGGCGCTGTAGCCGCAGCCGCCTTCCCTCGTCACCGCCACCCAGGAGCCGCCCCATGCCTTCGTCCCGCAGAAGTTTCCTTGCATTCACCGGCGCCGCGCTCGCCGCCGCGAGCCCCGCCGCCCTCGCCCAGCCGGCCGCCTGGCCCAGCAGGGCCGTTCGCTTCGTCGTCGCCTTCCCGCCCGGCGGGCTGGCCGACGTGATGATCCGCCTGCTCGTGCCGCAGCTGACCGAGGCGCTGGGCCAGCCCGTGGTGATCGACAACCGCGGCGGCGCCAGCGGCAACGTGGCCGCGGTGGAGGCCGTGCGCAACGGCGGCGACGGCCACACCTTCCTGGTCAACGTGACGACGCTGGAGTCGGTCAACCCGATCATGTTCGAGCGCATGCCGGTGGACCCGGCCAAGGACCTGCAGCACGTCGCGCTGCTGGCCAACACGCAGCTCTTCCTCGTCACGCGGCCCACGCTGGCGCCGAACACGCTGGCCGAGTTCGTGGCCTACGCCAAGGCCAACCCCGGCAAGCTCAGCTACGGCTCGGCCGGCAACGGCACGACGCCGCACGTGGGCGGCGAGCTGTTCAAGCAGACGGCCGGCATCTTCGCCACGCACATCCCCTACCGCGGCGCGGCGCCGGCCATCCAGGACGTGATGGCCGGCCAGATCGACTACGCCTTCGTGCCCGGCACCGTGTTCCCCAGCGTGAAGGCGGGCAAGCTCAAGCTGCTGGCAGTGGCCAGCCGCCGGCGGCCGGCCTACTACACCGCGGCGCCCACCGTCGAGGAGGCCGGCTTCGGCAAGGTCTACGTCGACACGCCCTTCGCCGTCTACGCGCCGGCCGCCATGCCCGCGGCCCACGTCGAGCGCATGAACCGCGAGCTGAACAAGCTGCTCGTGCAGCCATCGGTGCGCGCGCGCTTCGCCGAGGTGGGCGCCGAGCCGATGGCGCTGTCGCCGGCCGAGGTGGCGGCGATGGTGAAGGAGGAGGTGGCGCTGTTCGGGCCGATCGTGAAGGCGCGGGGCATCCGGGCCGACTGAGCCGGATCGCGTTCAATCGACAAGCACCGTTCGGGCTGAGCCTGTCGAAGCCGGAAGCTCAGCCCGGCGGACGGTGCAGCTCGATGATGCGCCGCAGCGTGACCTTGAGCGCCTCCGCCCGCTTCAGCCCGAAGGGCTGCAGTACGCGCCGCTCGTGTTCCTTGGCCTGCTGGATCAGGCTCGCCACGATGGCCTGGCCGGCGGGCGCGATGCGCACCATGGTGATCCGGCGGTCGGTGTCGTGCGCGAAGCGCTCCACGTAGCCCTTGGCTTCCATGCGGTCGAGCAGGCGCGTCACCGTCGGCTGCTTGCTCACCGAGATCTGCGCCAGCCCGCCGATGCTCAGGCCCGGCTTGCCGGTCAGCGTGGCGAGGATCCGCCATTCGGTCACCGAGAAGCCGGCCGCCTGCACCACGGCGTGGAACTCGGTCGAGATCAGCTTGCTGGCCTGGGCCAGGAGCGCGGGCAGGTAGTCATCGACGAAGGGCAGGACGGGTTCTGCGTCCGCCGTCTCCTCATCCATGTCGGTACGAGGGCTGGCTGGGAACATGGCGAAGAGGCATTCCGCAGGCCGTCGGCCCGGGACGTGTCAGTGCTCGAAAAATGATCCGAAATCATACATGGCGCGCCTGCGGACCCGGGCCTGTTATTGTTTTCCCCCCGCCATGCGCCGCAGCCCCACGCCCGCCCACGCCCCGACCACCGACAGCCTGCTCGAAGGCTCGGCCTGGTTCCCTGCCCTCGGCCCCGAGGCGCGTGCGCGCGTGCGCGAGGAGATGCGCGAGGCGCAGGTGCCCGCCGGCGCCGCGCTGTGCCGCATGGGCGACGCGCCGCAGCACTGGTACGGCACCGTCGAGGGCCTGCTGAAGTGGTCGGTCAGCAGCGCCGACGGCCGCTCTGTCACGCTGGGCGGGCTGTCGGTGGGAAGCTGGTACGGCGAGGGCACGCTGCTGCGCGGCGTGGCGCGCACGGCCGACGTGATCGCGCTGCGCGACAGCCGGGTGGCGCTGATGCCGGCCGAGGTGTTCGAGTGGCTGCGCGTGTACGAGCGCAGCTTCGGCGAGTTCCTGCTGCGCCAGATCAACGAGCGCATGCACTGGTTCCTGGGCAACTTCGCGGCGCATCACCTGCTGGACACCGACAGCAACGTCGCACGCGCGCTGGTGGGCCTGTTCCACCCCTGGCTGCACCCGGGCAGCGATCCGCACCTGCAGGTCTCGCAGGAGGAGATCGCGCACCTGTCGGGCGTCTCGCGCCAGCGCTGCAACGCCGCGCTCAAGCGGCTGGCGGCCGACGGGCTGATCGAGATCGAGTACGGCGGGATCACCGTCACCGACCTGGCAGGCCTGCGCCGGCGCGCGCCGGACTGAACCGCGCTACACGCCCAGCCGCTGCGCCAGGGCCTCGGGCTGCGCCAGCAGCTCGGCCGAGCCGCCGGCCAGGGTGATCAGGCCCTTCTCCATCACCATCGCGCGGTCGGTGTGGTGCAGCACCTTGCGCCAGTCGCGGTCGACGATCAGCGTGGCGATGCCGGTGGCGCGGATCTCGGCGATCACGCGCCAGATCTCGGCCACCACCAGCGGCGCCAGGCCCTCGGTGGCCTCGTCCAGGATCATCAGGCGCGGGTTGGTCATCAGCGCGCGGCCGATGGACAGCATCTGCTGCTCGCCGCCCGAGAGCTGCTGGCCGCCGTGCGACAGCCGCTCCGAAAGGCGTGGGAAGGTCGCCATCACCCGCTCGAAGGTCCAGTCGCGCCGGCCGTCGACGCCGGCGCGCGCGGCCATCACCAGGTTCTCGCGCACCGACAGGTTGGGGAAGATGCCGCGGCCCTCGGGCACGTAGCCGATGCCCAGCCGCGCCATGCGCTCGGGCGCCCAGCCCGTCACGTTGCGCCCGTCGGCCAGCACCTGGCCCGAGGCGGGGCGCACGTAGCCCATCAGGGTGCGGATGAAGGTGGTCTTGCCCATGCCGTTGCGGCCGAGCAGGCCGACGGCGGTGGCGCCGGGCAGCTGCGCGTCGACGCCGCGCAGGATGTGGCTGTCGCCGTAGTAGGTGTTGAGCTCGCGCGTCTCGATCATGCCGGGGCCTCGTCGCCGAGGTACGCGGTGCGCACTTCGGGGTTGGTGCGGATCGATTCCGGCGCGCCGGTGGCGATGACGGTGCCGTTGACCATCACCGTGATGCGGTCGGCGATGCGGAACACCGCGTCCATGTCGTGCTCCACCAGCAGGATCGCGTGGCTGGCCTTCAGGCGCGACAGCAGGGCCAGCATGCGCTCGGTCTCCTCGGCGCCCATGCCTGCCAGGGGCTCGTCCAGCAGCAGCACGCGCGGGCGCGTGGCCAGGCACATCGCCACCTCGAGCTGGCGCTTGGCGCCGTGGCTCATGGTGCCGGCGATGCGCTGCGCCTCGGCCGTCAGGCCGGCGGCCTCCATCGCCTCGTGTGCGGCCTGGTTGCTGGCCGCGCAGCGCGCCGCCGACTCCCAGAACGCCCAGGGCCGCGGCGTGGCGGCCTGCGCCGCCAGGCGGCAGTTCTCCAGCACGGTGAACTCCGCGAAGATGGTGTTGCGCTGGTAGCTGCGGCCCACCCCGGCCAGGGCGCGGCGCGGCTGCGCCAGGGCGGTGATGTCGCTGCGCTCCAGCGCGATGCGGCCCTCGCTGGCGGCGATCTCGCCCGAGAGCATGTTGATCAGCGTCGACTTGCCGGCGCCGTTGGTGCCGATGACGGCGTGCACCTCGCCCACGCGCAGGTCGAGCGAGACGCTGCCGACCGCCACCAGGCCGCCGAAGCGGCGCGTCAGGCCGTCGACCTTCAGCAGTGCGTCCGCGTTGCCGCTCATCGCGAGCCCTCCGGCGAGATGCGCTGCACCAGCCCGATCAGGCCGCGCGGCAGCCAGGCCACGAAGGCGATGATCACCAGGCCCAGGCTGAGCTGCCAGTGGTCGGCCAGCGGGCCCACCAGCGCGTGGGTGGACAGCAGCTCCTTGAGCAGCGTGAAGGCCACCGCCCCCAGCACCGCGCCGCGCAGGTGGCCCAGGCCGCCCAGGATGATCATCAGCAGCACCTCGCCCGAGTTGTGCCAGGCCAGCAGCTCGGGGTTGACCACGCCGTCGCGCGCGGCGACCAGGCAGCCCGCCAGCCCGGCCAGCGCGCCTGCGATGACGAAGGCGGCCAGCTTGTAGAAGTAGGTCGGGAAGCCCACCGCGCGCATGCGCTGCTCGCTCACGCGGATGCCGGCCAGCGCGGCGCCGAAGCGCGAGCGGCGGATCAGCGCCAGCAGGCCGTAGGTGCCCGCCAGCGCGGCCAGCACCACGTAGAACAGCGTCAGCCGGTTCTCCAGGTCGATCGGGCCGATGGCGGGCCGCACGTACAGGTAGATGCCGTCGCTGCCGCCGCCCACCGGCGTGTCGTGGAAGACGAAGAAGGCCATCTGCGCGAAGGCCAGCGTGACCATGATGAAGTACACGCCCTTGGTCCGCAGGCTCAAGGCGCCCACCACCAGCGCGTACAGCGCGGCCAGTCCCATCGATGCCACCAGCAGCACCAGCAGGTTGCCGCCCTCGTCGCCGGATGCGAGCACCGTGACGTAGGCGCCGATGCCGTAGAAGGCCGCGTGGCCCAGGCTCACCAGGCCGGTCATGCCGACCAGCAGCTCCAGGCTGAGCGCGAAGATGGCCAGGATCATCACCTTGACCACCAGGTCCGAGGCGTAGCCGCCCAGGAAGGGCGCGGCCACCGCCAGCACCGCCACGGCCGCAGCCGGCACCAGCAGGCCGCGCGTGAGGCGGTCGGCGGGCAGGGAAGGAAGAACGGGAGAAGTCATCGGGGCCGCGGCGCTCATGTTTTCCTCCCCATCAGCCCCTCGGGCCGCCAGATCAGCACCGCGGCCATCAGCAGGTAGATGCCGATGCCGCTGATCTCGGAGAAGAAGACCTTGCCGAAGGTGTCGACGAAGCCCACCAGCAGCGAGGCCACCAGCGCGCCGGTGATCGAGCCGATGCCGCCGATCACCACCACCACGAAGCAGATGATGAGCACGCTGGCGCCCATGTTGGGATACACCGAGGACATCGGCGCCGAGATCATGCCGGCCAGCGCCGCCAGCGCCA
Source organism: Xenophilus sp. (assembly GCF_044462705.1). Taxonomy (NCBI): domain Bacteria; kingdom Pseudomonadati; phylum Pseudomonadota; class Betaproteobacteria; order Burkholderiales; family Comamonadaceae; genus Xenophilus; species Xenophilus sp. The sequence continues at coordinate 580 of NZ_JBIQNC010000062.1, read as the reverse complement.
CGCCGCCGGCGAAGACGATGCGGTACAGCCGCCGGATGTCGATGCCCAGGCCGCGCACCATGTCGCGGTTGCTGGCGCCGGCGCGGATCATCATGCCCAGCCGCGTGCGGTTGACCACCGCGTACATCGCGATCGCCAGCACGATGCAGGCGGCCGAGGCGAACAGGCGATACCACGGGTAGCTCATCACCCCGCCCAGCGCGAAGCTGCCGTCCAGCCAGGCCGGCACCGGCACGCCGTGCACGTCGTTGCCCACCAGGATGGAGCGCAGCTCCTCGAACACCAGGATCAGGCCGTAGGTCATCAGCACCTGCTGCAGGTGGTCGCGCTGGTAGAGGTAGCTGAAGAAGGCCCACTCCAGCAGGTAGCCCAGCACGGCGGCCAGCGCCACGCCGGCCAGCAGCATCAGGAGGAAGCTGTCGCCGAACAGCGGCGACAGCGAGAAGGCCATGTAGGCCCCGATCATGTAGAAGCTGCCGTGCGCCAGGTTGATGACGCCCATGATCCCGAAGATCAGCGTCAGCCCCGAGGCCAGCAGGAACAGCAGCAGCCCGTACTGCACCGAGTTCAGGCACTGGAC
>NZ_JBIQNC010000061.1:0-22690 GCF_044462705.1 Xenophilus sp. | reverse complement strand
CAGCGCCGATGATAGTGCGGGTTCCCGTGTGAAAGTAGGTCATCGTCAGGCTGTTACAGCCCAGAACCCCCGATCGGAAAATGCCGGTCGGGGGTTTTGTTTTTTCTGCCGACCGATCAAGCGGCCTGCAGAAATCGCCCTCGTGCCGCGCGGCTGATGGCGGCGACACAGGGATGGGTGATGCGTCGCTCGACGGAGATGGCAAAGAATTCCTCCACGAGCTCGTCGGCGCGGCCGAAAGCCTGCACGCCGTACTGCGCACAGGTTTCTTCCTCGAGCACCGCCGGAGACATGAAGACGCCGCGGCCCTTGCTGCCGAAGGCCTTGAGCAGTGCCGCGTCGTCGAATTCGCCGATTGGCCGCGGGCGCAGCCGGCGCTCGGCGAGCCACACGCCCAGCCGCTGGCGCATGGCGGAAGCAGCACCAGGCATCAGCATGGGGGCATCTTCCAGGCAAGCCGGGAAATCGGTTCCGATCGTCCGCAGCAGCGAGGGGTGCGCGAAGAACAGCATCCCGGTGGCTCCCAGCGCGTGATTGAAAGCCTTGACGCCGGTCTGGCGTCCCATCGGCTCGGTGGCGATGACGAGGTCGAGCCGCTGGACCGACAGCTGGCCGAGCAGGTCCCGGAAGGGACCTTCGTGGCAGATGAGACGCACCTGCTCCTCCAGTGCCAGCGCGGGCTCCAGGAGCCGGTACGCGATGGGCTTCGGTACAGCGTCCGCGATTCCGACGCGGAAAGTCAGCAGTCGCTGGGCATCGCGCTGCCGGCCCACGGCGGTTTCCAGCTCGGCCCCCAGGGTGAAGATCTGCTCGGCGTACGCGAGGGCGGTATGGCCCTCGGAAGTCAGTTCGACGTGGCGTCCGGTGCGCTGCAGCAGCCGGCAGCCCAGTGCTTCTTCCAGCAGCTTGATCTGGGCGGAAAGCGTCTGCGGAGTCACGTGCAACTGCGCCCCGGCCTTGACGATGCCGCCGGCCTTGGCGGCCGCCCAGAAGTAGTGCAGGTGCTTGTAGTTCATGGGCATCATCAATTATTCAGGAAATGATGATGCACAAAAAACGACTTTTCTCGAAGGGTCAGGGAACCTACATTCGGTGGATCGTGTCCATTGGTGACACTTTCCATCCACCCTGCGCCGCCCAGCGGCAGAAGGAGACACCATGCGTCTGAGCACCAAGGGTCGTCAGGCCGTCGTGGCGATGATCGACGTGGCGCTGCACCGCCACGCAGGGCCGCTGTCTCTGGCGGTGCTCAGCCGTCGCCAGAGCATTTCGCTGTCCTACCTGGAACAGATGTTCGCGCAGTTGCGCCAGCACGGGCTGGTCGCTTCCACGCGCGGCCCCGGCGGCGGCTATTCCCTCGCACGTCCGGCCGCGAGCATCACGGTGGCCGACATCCTGTATGCCGTGGATGCGCTCGCCACCACGGGCGTGCCGCCGGCGGCGGCGGAATCGGACGACCCGCAGCGCTGCAGCGCCCCGGAGCTGTGGGCATCGCTCAGTCAGAAGGTGGTCGAGTTCCTGGACTCGGTGACGCTGCAGAAGCTGGTGGACGACCAGATCGCGCAGGGCGTTCGCCTGCACGAGGCTGCGCCCGAGCGTGCCGTGAAGAAGCCCCTGCCGGGTCCGGTCAAGCCGCGGCTGCCGGATGCGCCGAACTCGGTGTTCCAGCTGGGGCGGATGCGCCCGGCCAACTGAGCCCCCGGCCGGCCGCGGCCGGCCTAACGGTAGCTGCGCGCGTCCTCGATCACCTTGCCGTCGTTGGCGAGGCTGCCGGTCGGGACGAACAGCACCTGCGCGCGCAGCTTGGTGATCTCGCGGGCGGCGTCGGCCAGCCGCTCGTCCAGCCCCTCCGGCGGCGCGGCGCATTCGACGTGCAGCGTCATGCGGTCCTCGCCCATCTCCCCTTCGACCACCAGCCGCGCGCGCCCCGCCTCGGGGAAGCGCTGAACGATCGCCGCCACCTGCGAGGGATGAACGAACATGCCGCGCACCTTGGTGGTCTGGTCGGCGCGGCCCATCCAGCCCTTGATGCGCCGGTTGGTGCGCCCGGTCGGGCAGGTGCCGGACAGCACGGCAGACAGGTCGCCGGTGCCGAAGCGGATCAGGGGGTAGTCGGGGTTGAAGGTGGTCACCACCACCTCGCCCACCTCGCCGTCGGGCACCGGGTCGCCGGTGCCGGGCCGCACGATCTCGACCAGCACGCCCTCGTCCAGCACCAGGCCTTCGCGCGCGGCGGTCTCGTAGGCGATCAGGCCCAGGTCGGCGGTGGCATAGCACTGCATGCCCTGCACGCCCAGCCCTGCCAGGTGGTCGCGCAGGCTGGGCGGAAAGGCCTCGCCGGAGACCAGCGCTTTGGTCAGCGAGGGCAGGGCGATGCCCTTTTCCGCGGCCTTTTCCAGCAGGATCCTCAGGAAGCTCGGCGTGCCGGCATAGCCGTCGGGCCGCAGGTCGGCCATGGCCTCGATCTGCTGCTCCGTCTGCCCCGTGCCGCCGGCGAAGACGGTGCACCCCAGCGCGTGGGCGCCGTTCTCCATCATCGCGCCGGCGGGCGTCATGTGATAGCTGAAGCTGTTGTGCACCAGCTCGCCGGCACGGAAGCCGGCGGCGAACAACGCGCGGCCGATGCGCCAGTAGTCGCGGGCCGCCCCTTCGGGTTCGTAGATCGGCCCCGGGCTGGCGAACACGCGCGGCATGCGCGCACCGCGCGCCACCGCGGCGAAGCCGCCGAGCGGGTCGCCGGCGCGGCGCGCCTTCTGCAGCTCCAGCAGTTCGCTCTTGCGCGTGACGGGCAGGCGCGCCAGCGCCTCGCGGCTGTTCACGTCGGCGGCACGCACGTCGCGCAGGATCTCGCCGAAGGCCGGCGCTGCCGTCTGCGCCTGGAGGACCTGCCTGGGCAGCGCGGCCAGTAGGTCGCGTTCGCGCTCGGCCGGGTCCCGGGTCTCGAGGGCGTCGAAGAACTCGCTCATTGATGAAAAACCTCCGCGCAAAGCACTGCGGTGCGAGCCCGCTGGGGAGCGGCCGGGCGGCGGTTCATGCCAGCCACCGCTTCCGGCGCTTGTAGCTCTTGACGTCGCGGAAACTCTTGCGGTCGGCGCCGCCCATGCCGAGGTAGAACTCCTTGACGTCCTCGTTCTCGCGCAGGCTGTCGGCCGGGCCGTCCATGACGATGCGGCCGCTTTCCAGGATGTAGCCGTAGTCCGCGAAGCGCAGCGCCATGTTGGTGTTCTGCTCGGCCAGCAGGAAGGTGACGCGCTCCTTGGCGTTGAGGTCCTTCACGATGGCGAAGACTTCCTCCACGATCTGCGGCGCCAGGCCCATCGAAGGCTCGTCCAGCAGCACCATGCTTGGGTTCGCCATCAGCGCGCGGCCGATGGCGCACATCTGCTGCTCGCCGCCCGAGGTGTAGGCGGCTTGCGAGCTGCGGCGCGTCTTCAGCCGCGGGAAGTAGGCATAGACCTTCTCCAGCGTCTCGGCCACCGCCGCCTTGCCGTCGGTGCGGGTGTAGGCGCCGGTCATCAGGTTCTCCTCGATGGTCAGGTGCGCGAAGCAGTGGCGCCCTTCCATCACCTGCACCAGGCCGCGCTTGACCAGCGCGGCGGGCGAGAGCGCCTCGATGCGCTCCCCGCGCAGCGTGATGGTGCCCTTGGTGACGGCGCCGCGCTCGCCGGCCAGCAGGTTGGAGACGGCGCGCAGCGTGGTCGTCTTGCCCGCGCCGTTGCCGCCGAGCAGCGCGACGATGCCGCCCTCGCGCACCTGGAGCGAGACGCCCTTGAGCACGAGGATCACGTGGTTGTAGATGACCTCGATGCCGTTGACGTCGAGCAGGATGTTGGCTTGAGTCATGGTGTGTTGATTGGCATGTGCAAGCCCAGCCGTGTTGCGCTTGCACATGCCGGCTCTCCTGGAGCCGGGTGCCTCCTCCCGCCCGGCGGGAGGAGGTCGGGGCCGCCGGTGGCGGAAGAACGCCAGGTCAGGCGCCGCAGTCGGCGCTGTCCCGCCGCGTCAGCTTCTTCTCGGCCGCGTACTTGTCGGCCCCCGCCTTGGCCATCGGCTTGATGATCGATTCGTCGGCCTGGTACCAGTCGGACATGCCGCCCCACTTGCTGCCGTCCCAGGTATGGACGCGCGCCCAGGTCGAGCCCATGTGGTCCTGGCAGCTCGTGCTCAGCGGGCGCATCACGCCGGCGAAGCCCAGCGCGTCGAGCTTCTTCTGGTCCAGCGCCAGGTTCTCGAAGCCCCAGCGCACCTGCTCGCCGGTCATCACCTTGCCCTTGCCGAAGCGCTCCTGCGCACGGCGCACGGCCTCCACGCGCAGCATCGAGATGATGGCCCCGCGCGTGTACAGCACCGAGCCCACCTCCTCCTTCGGACCGCTGCCCTGGCCCTTGTCGTGGACCTGCTTGAGGATGTCCTGGATGAACTTGGGACTGGTGCCTGAGGTGTTGAGCGCCAGCGCGCTGTAGCCCTTGGCATTGGCGCCCACGTCGCGCGTGTCGGGCTCGGCCCCCGCCCACCACACGCCGAACATCTTCTCGCGCGGGTAGCCGGTGGCCACGGCCTCCTTCAGCGCGGTGGAGTTCATCACGCCCCAGCCCCACAGCAGCACGTAGTCGGGCCGCTGCTGGCGCACCTGCAGCCAGGCCGACTTCTGCTCCACGCCCGGCGCCGTCACCGGGATCAGCGACAGCTCGAAGCCGTTGAGCTTGGCGCGCTCCTGCAGCAGCGGGATCGGCTCCTTGCCGAAGGGCGAGTCGTGGTAGACGAGGGTGATCTTCTTGCCCTTGAGCTTGTCGGCGCCGCCTTCCTTCTTGGCGATGTGCTGGATCAGGATGTCGGCACCCGTCCAGTAACTGCCCATCAGCGGGAAGTTCCACTTGAACACGCCGCCGTCCTGCGAGGCGCCCAGGCCGTAGCCCAGGGTGATCAGCGGGATCTTGTCGCCCGGCGCCTTGTCCGTCAGGGCGAAGGTGATGCCGGTGGACTGCGGGTCGAAGGAGCTGGCGCCGCGGCTCTTCAGGCGCTCGTAGCATTCCACGCCCTTGTCGGTGGCGTAGCCGGTCTCGCATTCCTCGAAGCTCACCTTCACGCCGTTGATACCGCCGTTGGCGTTGACCAGCTTGAGGTAGTCCTGCGCGCCGTTGGCCCAGGGCGTGCCGTTGGGCGCATAGGGGCCGGTGCGGTACACCAGCAACGGGAAGAACTGCTCGTTGGCCTGCGCGAAAGCGGTGCCGGCCGTGCCCGCCAGGGCCACGACGGCGGCAGCGGCAAGTGCAAGGGATTTCAGCTTCATGGTTGTCTCCTGGTTGTTGAAAGGCACGGGTCGTGCGGTCGAGAAACGGGCATCCGTCAGTGCGGGAAGGGCCAGAGCCTGAGCTTTTCCTTGAAGGTGGACCACAGCCGCGCCAGGCCGTGCGGCTCCACGATCAGGAAGAACACGATCAGCGCGCCGAAGATCATGAACTCGAGGTGCGAGGCCAGCGCGGTGGAGATCGACAGGCCGAACCAGCCCGGCATCTGGTTCAGGAAGATCGGCAGCAGCACGATGAAGGCGGCACCGAAGAAGCTGCCCATGATCGAGCCCAGCCCGCCGATGATCACCATGAACAGGAGCTGGAAGGAGCGGTCGATGCTGAAGGCCGCCGGCTCCCACGCGCCCAGGTGGATGAAGCCCCACAGCGCCCCGGCCACGCCGACGATGAAGCTGCTGACCGCGAAGGCCGTGAGCTTGGCGTACACCGGCCGGATGCCGATGACGGCGGCCGCCACGTCCATGTCGCGCATCGCCATCCACTCGCGGCCGATGGCGCTGCGCGTGAGGTTCTTGGCCAGCAGCGCGAACACCACCACCAGCGTCAGGCACAGCAGGTACTTCTGCGCCGGCGTCTCCACCGGCAGGCCGAAGACCTGCAGCCCGGCCACGCTCACCGAGCCCGAGGTGGAGTTGTTGGTGAAGAAGGGGATGCGCAGGAAGGCCCAGTCGGTGAAGAACTGCGCCGCCAGCGTGGCCACCGCCAGGTACAGGCCCTTGATGCGCAGGCTGGGGATGCCGAACAGCACGCCCACCGCCGTGGCGCACAGCCCGCCCAGCAGCAGCGAGGCGAGCAGCGGCATGCCGTCGATGCGCACGTGGAAGTTGTAGGCCGCATAGGCGCCCACCGCCATGAAGGCGCCGGTGCCCAGCGAGATCTGCCCGCAGTAGCCCACCAGGATGTTCAGCCCCAGCGCGGCCAGCGAGAGGATGAGGAAGGGCGTGACGATGGCGCGCAGCCAGTATTCGGACGCGAAGGGCATCGCCACGAAGGCGAACACCAGCAGCGCGAGGATGGCGACGCGGTCCTGCAGGATCGGGAAGATCTGCTGGTCGGCGCGGTAGCTGGACTTGAACTGGCCGTTTTCGCGATAGAGCATGGCTCAGACCCGATCAATGATTTTTTCGCCGAACAGGCCCTGCGGCCGCACCAGCAGGAAGACGAGCGCCAGCACGTAGGCGAACCAGATCTCGATGCCGCCGCCCAGCAGCGGCCCGAGGTAGATCTCCGACAGCTTCTCGCCCACGCCGATCAGCAGGCCGCCGATGATCGCGCCGGGCACCGAGGTGAGGCCGCCGAGGATCACCACCGGCAGCGCCTTCAGCGCCACCAGCGAGAGCGAGAACTGCACGCCCAGCTTGGAGCCCCAGATGATCCCCGCCACCAGCGCGGCGAAGCCGGCCACCGACCACACGATCACCCAGATGCGGTTGAGCGGGATGCCGATGGACTGCGCCGCCTGGTGGTCGTCGGCCACCGCGCGCAGCGCGCGGCCGGTGGAGGTCTTCTGGAAGAACAGGCTCAGCACCAGCACCAGCGCGGCGGCCACCAGCGCGGCGATCATGTCCTCCTTGCTCACCAGCACGCCGCCCTCGAAGGTGCTCTCCAGCAGGATCACCGGGTCCTTGGGCATGCCGACGTCGATCTTGTAGATGTCGTTGCCGAACAGCGTCTGGCCCAGGCCGTCGAGGAAGTAGGTGATGCCCAGCGTGGCCATCAGCAGCGTGATGTGCTCCTGGTTGACCAGCTTCGACAGCGCCAGCCGCTCGATCAGCCAGGCCACCAGCACCATCACCGCCATTGCGGCGATGAAGGCCAGCAGGTTGGCCAGCAGCAGGCTCTCGAAGCCCAGCCAGTGCGGGATCCATTCCGAGAAGCGCGCCATCGCCAGCGCCGCGAACAGCACCATCGCGCCCTGCGCGAAGTTGAAGACGCCGCTGGCCTTGTAGATGAGCACGAAGCCCAGCGCGATCAGCGAATACAGCATGCCCACCATCAGGCCGCCGAGCAGTGTTTCGAGAAAGAATCCCATGCCGCGCCCTCAGTGCTCCGCGCCCAGGTACGCCCGGATGACTTCCGGGTTGCTGCGCACCTCGTCCGGGGTGCCGTCGCCGATCTTCTTGCCGTAGTCCAGCACCACCACGCGGTCGGAGATGTCCATCACCACGCCCATGTCGTGCTCGATCAGCACGATGGTGGTGCCGAACTCGTCGTTCACGTCGAGGATGAAGCGGCTCATGTCCTGCTTCTCCTCCACGTTCATGCCGGCCATCGGCTCGTCCAGCAGCAGCACCTGCGGCTCCATCGCCAGCGCGCGGCCCAGGTCGACGCGCTTCTGCAGGCCGTAGGGCAGGCGGCCCACCGGCGTCTTGCGCCAGGCCTGGATCTCCAGGAAGTCGATGATGTGCTCGACGAACTCGCGGTGGCGCAACTCCTCGCGCTCGCCGGAGCCGATGCCGAAGGGGTTGCGGAAGGCTTGGGCCAGCAGGCTGCTCCTCATCTTGAGGTTGCGGCCCGTCATGATGTTGTCCAGCACGCTCATGCCCTTGAACAGGGCCAGGTTCTGGAAGGTGCGGGCCACGCCCATCTCGGCCACCTGGCGCGAGTTCATGTGGCGGAAGGTCTGGCCGCGGAAGGTGATCTTTCCTTCCTGCGGCTGGTACACGCCGTTGATGCAGTTGAGCATCGAGCTCTTGCCTGCCCCGTTGGGGCCGATGATGGCGCGCACCTCGTGCTCGCGCACGTCGAAGCTGATGTCGGTCAGCGCCTTGACGCCGCCGAAGCGCAGGGTGATGTTCTGCACGTCGAGCACCACCTCGCCGATGCGCCGGCCGCCCTTGGCGGGCGCCGCCGCCGACAGTTCCCGCTCCGTCATCGCGTTCATGGGGTGACCTCCGTGCTTCGCACTGCGGTGCGAGCCCCCTTCGGAGCGGCCGGACGGGGGCTCATGCGGCGGCCCTCACCGGCGGGAACTGCTTCGCCTGCACGATCTTCAGCGTGGCGCTGACCTTGCCCGTGCGCCCGTCCTCGAACTTGACCTGCGTCTCGATGAACTGCTCGGCCTTGCCGCCGTACAGCGCATCGACCAGCACCGCGTACTTGTCGGCGATGAAGCCGCGCCGCACCTTGCGCGTGCGGGTCAGCTCGTCGTCGTCCGGGTCCAGCTCCTTGTGCAGCACCAGGAAGCGCGCTACCTGCGTGCTCTCCATGCCTTCCTCCGCCGCCAGGTCGGCGTTGACCTGCTCGACGCACTCGCGCACCAGTTGCAGCACCTCGGCCTTGCCGGCCAGGTCCACGTAGCCGCCGTAGGGCAGGCCACGCCGCTCGGCCCAGTTGCCCACCGCCTCGTAGTCGATGTTGATGAAGGCGCAGACCTCGTCGCGGCCGTGGCCGAAGCACACCGCTTCCTTGATCTGCGGGAAGAACTTGAGCTTGTTCTCGATGTAGTTGGGCGCGAACATGGCGCCGTTGCAGGTGCCGCCGGGGCCGTTCAGGCGGCCCACGTCCTTGGCGCGGTCGATGATGCGAAGCTGGCCCTCGTGGTCGATCACGCCGGCGTCGCCGGTGTGGAAGTAGCCGTCGGCGTCGAGCACCTCGGCCGTGGCGTCGGGGCGCCTGTAGTACTCCTTGAGCACCGACACGCCGCGCACCAGCACCTCGCCGTTGTCGGCGATCTTCAGCTCCATGCCGGGTGCGGCGCTGCCCACGCTGGTGAGGTTGACCTCGTGGTCGCGCTGCAGGCACACGTAGGCGCAGGTCTCGGTCTGGCCGTAGAACTGCTTGAGGTTGATGCCGATGGAGCGGTAGAAGCGGAACAGGTCCGGCCCGATCGCCGCGCCGGCCGTGTAGGCCACGCGGATGCGGCTCATGCCCAGCACGTTGCGCAGCGGGCCGTACACCAGCAGGTTGCCCAGGGCGTACAGCAGCCGGTCGCTTGCGGCCACCGGCTTGCCCACCAGGATGTCGGAGCCCACCCGCCGCGCCAGCGCCATGAACTTCGCATACAGCCAGCGCTTGGGCGCCGCCGCGTCCTCCATGCGGATCGACACCGCGGTGAGCAGCCCCTCGAAGGTGCGCGGCGGGCCGAAGTAGTAGGTGGGCCCGATCTCGCGCATGTCGTTCATCACCGTGGCGGCGGACTCGGGGCAGTTCAGCGTGAAGCCGCCCGCCAGCCACTGCGCGACGGAGAACAGGTGGTCGCCCACCCAGGCCATCGGCAGGTAGCTCATGATGTCGTCGCCGGGGCCGAGGCGGTCCGACGCCACGCCGCCGCGGCCGGCCGCCATGAAGCTGGCGTGCGTCTGGCACACGCCCTTGGGCCGGCCGGTGGTGCCGGAGGTGTAGAGGATCACCGCCACGTCGTCCGGCCTGCCGCCGGCCACCGCCTGGTCGTAGAAGCCCGGGTGCGCCGCGTCGAAGGCGCGGCCCAGCTCGCGCAGCTGCTCGTAGCCCAGCAGGCCGGGGTGGTCGTAGTGGCGCAGGCCGCGCGGGTCGTCGTAGACGATGTGCCGGATGCGCTGGCCGCCGGGGTGCTGCTCCTCCTGCAGGTCGCGGCATTCGAGCAGCTTGTCCACCTGCTCCTGGTCCTCGGCGAAGGCGAACTCGATGGCGGCGTCGTCCAGCATGAACACCATCTCGGCCGCCACCGCGTCCTGGTACAGCGGCACCGGCACGCCGCGCAGGCTCTGCGCCGCCATCACCGCGAAGTACAGGTGCGGCCGGTTGGCCCCCACGATGGCCAGGTTCTGCCCCGGCGCGAAGCCCAAGCTGGCCAGCCCGCAGGCGATCTCGCGGACCTCCGTGGCCGCGCGGGCCCAGGTCCAGGTCTGCCAGATGCCCAGGTCCTTCTCGCGCACGGCCGGTGCGTCGGGCCGCTGCCCCGCATGGGCCAGCAGCAGCTTCGGAAAGGTGTCGGCGCTTGTCTCCACGGGGCGGAATGTAGGCCGCACTTTGACGCCAGCTTGTCGTTCCAACGACAATCCTAGGGACACCACTCCCCGGACTTTCCCCATGGTTTCCCGCGCATCGGTGCAGGCCGGCCGTTCGATCCGCGACCGCGTGCGCGCGCCCACCGGGGCGGAGCTGGCCGCCGTGCCCTGGCTCGACGCACTCACGCCGGCCGAGCGCCGCTACGCCGAGGCGGCCATCGTCGTCGGCGAGGCGGAGGTGGGCGACTTGGTGTGCCGCATCGGCCGTGCGCCGACCTACTGGTTCGGGCTGATCGAGGGCCTGCTCAAGATGAGCAACGACGCCTCCGACGGCAGCACCGTCACCTACAGCGGCCTGTCGCCGGGCGGCTGGTTCGGCGAGGGCACGGCGCTCAAGCGCGAGCCCTACCGCTACAACATCAGCGCGCTGCGGCGCAGCCTGGTGGCAGGACTGCCGGTGGACAGCTTCCACTGGCTGCTGGACCACTCCATCGGCTTCAACCGCTTCGTGATGAACCAGCTCAACGAGCGGCTCGGCCAGTTCATCTCGGCGCTGGAGATCGGCCGCCTCACCAGTCCCGACGCGCGCGTGGCGCGCCACCTGGCGGCGCTGGTCAACCCGGTGCTGTTCCCGCGCGTGGGCCAGGTGCTGCGCATCACCCAGCAGGAACTGGCCTACCTGGTGGGCCTGTCACGCCAGCGCGTGAACGAGGCGCTGGCGGCGCTGCAGGCCGACGGCGTGATCCGCATCGAGTACGGCGGGCTGCGCGTGCTGGACCTCGCCGCGCTGCGCGCCGGCGGCGTCGACCGGCGGCGGCCCGCATGACACCGGCGTGACACCCGCGCACCGCAGAATCCGTCGCGGCGCCCGGCGATGCAGACCGGCGGCGCCGTTCCTGCCATTCCCTTCATGTCCGACCGCCCCTTCCACCTCCTCCTTCTCAGCGTCAGCGCCGGCAACGGCCACGTGCGCGCCGCGCAGGCGCTGGCCGCCACCGCCGCCCAGCACTGGCCCGGCTGCACCGTCACGCACGTCGACGCCATGGACCACGTGGCCGCGAGCTTCCGCAAGCTCTACACCGACGGCTACCTGGGCCTGGTCAACCGCGCCCCCGAGCTGTGGGCCTACCTGCACGACCGGGCCGACGCCACGCCGCACGCCGCCGCCTCGCAGCGGCTGCGCCGCGGCATCGAGCGCCTGAGCGCGGCGCCGCTGCTGCGCGAGATCCGCCGCCGGCGGCCCGATGCCATCGTCTGCACGCACTTCCTGCCGGCCGAGCTGCTGATGCGCGAGCAGGCACGCGGGCGCAGCGCCTGCCCGGTGTGGCTGCAGGTGACGGACTACGACCTGCACAACATGTGGATCGTGCCGGGCCTGGCCGGCTACTTCGCCGCCAACGAGGAGGTCGCCTTCCGCATGCGCGCGCGCGGGCTGCCGGCCGGCCGCGTCCACGTCACCGGCATCCCGGTGATGCCGGCCTTCGCGGCGCCGGACGATCCCGCCCTGGCGCGCGCCGCCTGCGTGCAGGCGCTGGGGCTCGACCCGGCGCGGCGCGTGCTGCTGATGGCCTCGGGCGGCGCCGGCACCGGCGACCTGCCCAGCATGGCCCGCCGCGCGCTGGCGCTGGAGGGGCCGGACTTCCAGCTCGTCGCCGTCGCCGGCCGCAACGCGCAGGCGCACGCCGCGCTGCAGGCGCTGGCGCGCGAACAACACCCGCAGCGCCTGCGCGCCATCGGCTTCACCGCCGAGATGCACCGGCTGATGGCCGCCGCCGACCTGGTCGTCACCAAGCCCGGCGGGCTCACCGTCTCCGAATGCCTGGCCCTCGGCCGCCCGATGCTGCTGGCCGCACCCATCCCCGGCCAGGAGGAGCACAACGCCACCCACCTGATGGAGGAGGGCGCCGCCTGGCTGGCCTGGGACGCGATCGGGCTGGACTACAAGCTGGCGCGCCTGATGGCCGCGCCGGCGCTCCTGGAGGCGATGGCCGCCAGGAGCCGCGCGCTGGGCCGGCCGCGGGCGGCGCGCAGCGTGCTGCAGCGCGTGCTCGGCCCGGCGCCGGAGGCGGCGCCTTGAGACGCGTCGTGCGCCGCGTCGCCGTCTACTACGCCTGGGCGCTGCTGATGGCCTTCTTCTTCGCCAACGCCGAGATCCACATCGAGGGCGGCGCCGGCTGGGCCACTTCGCTGCCCACCTGGCGCATCGAGAAGCACTGGCTGCTCGACCTCTTCTGGGGCGGCCGCGCCATGACCGGCTACCACGCCTGGGTGTTCAGCTTCATGGCGCTGGTGTTCCTGCTGCCCCTGGCCTTCCAGGGCCGCTGGCGCGGGCGCGACTTCGTGCTCGCGCTCGGCGGGCTGGCCGCCTTCTGGGTGGCGGAGGACCTGCTGTGGTTCGTCGTCAACCCGGCCTACGGCTTGGCCAGGCTCGATCCGGCGCACGTGCCCTGGCATCCGCGCTGGCTGCTGGGCCTGCCGCTGGACTACTGGTGGGGCGCCGCGCTGGCCGCCGGGCTGGGCGCATGGCATGTGCGCCTGAGCACACGGGCGCAGCAGCAGTAGAAAGAAGAAGGTTCAGGGCGCCTCGAAGGGGCGCGGCGGCTGCGGCCCCGGCACCACCACGCCGGGCTCCACCACCGGCCCGCCCGGCGGCGGCACCAGGGCCACCGGCGGCTGGTGCGGGTCGTGCAGCACCACCGACTGCCCGACGCCCACGCCCACCGGCCCCGCCGAGACGCCCACGCCGGCCGAGCCGACGACGCGGCCGCCGCCGTCGATGCCCACGCCCGCACCCACCGGCCCCCAGCCCGTGTTCAGGCTGAGCGAGGGGCCGCCGGGCCCGATGCCGACGCCCAGCGCCAGGCCGGGCACGAGCGGCACGCCGAAACCCACGCCGACGGCGCAGCCCGGAAGGCACAGCGCCGCGGCCAGCAGGCCGCCGATCGCCAGCGGGCGCGCGGCCCGGCGCAGGGCCGGCGCGCGGCGCGGCGGGTGGCAGGGCATCGTCATGGCGGGCTCCGGTGGAATGGCGAGGCGGCGATCATCGCCCCGGGCGCGCGCTGCGAGACCCACACGGCACGGCGGGCGCCGAAGCGCCCGCCTGTTCCGTGCAAATGTGCCGGCCTGCGCCGGTCGGGCGCTCAGGCCAGCAGCGCGTTCACCCGCCGCACGTAGGCGGCCGGGTCGTCGGGCAGGCCGCCCTCGGCCAGCAGCGCCTGGTCGAACAGGATGTTCGCCAGGTCGTCGAAGTGGGCCGTGTCGGACTCCAGCCTCTTCACCAGCGGGTGGCCGGCGTTGACCTCCAGCACCGGCTTGACCTCCGGCGCCTTCTGGCCCGCCTGCTTGAGCATGCGTGCCAGCTGCATCGACATGCCGTGGTCCTGCACCACCAGGCAGGCGGGCGAGTCCACCAGGCGGGTGGTCACGCGCACGTCCTCGGCCTTGTCCTTGAGCGCTTCCTTGAGTTTTTCCAGCACCGGCTTGAAGGATTCGGCCGCTTCCTCGGCGGCCTTCTTCTCTTCCTCGTCCTGCAGCTTGCCCAGGTCGACCGCGCCCTTGGCCACGCTCTGCAGCGGCGTGCCGTCGAATTCGGTGAGGTAGTTCAGCGCCCACTCGTCCACGCGGTCGGTCATCAGCAGCACCTCGATGCCCTTCTTGCGGAAGACCTCGAGCTGCGGGCTGTTCCTGGCGGCGGCCAGCGTGTCGGCGGTGATGTAGTAGATCGCCTCCTGGCCTTCCTTCATGCGCACCTTGTAGTCGGCGAAGGACACGGTCGGCGCGTCGCTGGCGGTGGAGGCGAAGCGCAGCAGCCTGGCGATGCGGTCGCGGTTGGCGAAGTCCTCGCCCAGCCCCTCCTTGAGCACGGCGCCGAACTCGGCGTAGAAGCGGGCGTACTTGCCGGACTCGTCGGCGGCGCCTTCTTCCTTCTTGTCCACCACGTCGGTCACCTCGCCGTCGGCGGGCGGCGCGGCCTTCTTCGCCAGGTCCTCCAGCATCGACAGCACGCGCTTCGTGCTGCCCTCGCGGATCGCCTTCACGTCGCGGCTTTCCTGCAGCAGCTCGCGGCTGACGTTCAGCGGCAGGTCGGCCGAGTCGATCACGCCCTTGACGAAGCGCAGGTACGAGGGCAGCAGCGCGTCGGCGTCGTCCATGATGAAGACGCGCTTGACGTACAGCTTGACGCCGCCCTTGTGGTCGCGGTTGAACAGGTCGTAGGGCGCCTTGGCCGGGATGTACAGCAGCTGCGTGTACTCGGTGCTGCCCTCCACGCGGTTGTGGCTCCAGGCCAGCGGTGCCTCGAAGTCGTGGCTGATCGACTTATAGAACTCGACGTACTGCTCGTCGGTGATCTCCTTGCGGGGCCGCGTCCAGAGGGCGCTGGCCTTGTTGACGGCCTCCCACTCGCCGGTGGGCACCATCTCGCCGCCCTTGTCGTCCTCGCCTTCCTTCCACTCCTCCTTCTCCATCAGGATGGGCAGCGAGATGTGGTCGGAGTACTTGCCGATGACCTGCTTGAGCTTCCAGCCGTTGAGGAACTCCTCGGCGTCCTCGCGCAGGTGCAGGATGACGCTGGTGCCGCGCTGCGCGCGGGTGAGCGTCTCGACCTCGAAGTCGCCGGCGCCGGTGCTCGTCCAGCGCACGCCCTCGGCCGGCGGCAGGCCCGCGCGGCGCGACTCGACGGTGATGCGGTCGGCCACGATGAAGCCCGAGTAGAAGCCCACGCCGAACTGGCCGATGAGCTGGGCGTCGGCCTTCTGGTCGCCGGTCAGGCGGCTCATGAACTCTCGCGTGCCGCTCTTGGCGATGGTGCCCAGGTGGTCGATGGCCTCCTGCTGCGCGAGGCCGATGCCGTTGTCGGTGATGGTCAGGGTGCGCGCCTTCTTGTCGAAGGCCACGCGCACCTCGAGGTTGGGCGCGTCCTCGTACAGCTCGGGTCGGTCCAGCGCCTCGAAGCGCAGCTTGTCGCAGGCGTCGGAGGCGTTGGAGATCAGCTCGCGCAGGAAGATCTCCTTGTTGGAGTACAGCGAGTGGGTGACGAGGTGCAGGAGCTGGGCGACCTCGGCCTGGAAGGAATGGGTTTTCTTGCTCATGTCTCGGTGAGAGGAAGAAGGAAGAAACAACGAACGACGGAAATGCAAACGCCCCGCAGATCGGGGCGTCGAGCGGATTATCAAGCCTCGGCCGGGGTCAGCGCGGCAGCGACTCCACTTCCTTCGTCCAGCGGTCGATCAGCCGCTTGCGCTCGGCCGACTGGCCGTACTTGGCGAAGTCGTAGTCGATCAGCTTCACGCCGTCGATGGGCGGGATGCGCGGGTCGGCCTTGAAGGTCTTGTTGGCCGGCGTCTGGTAGCTGCCGACCCTGGCGCCCACCGCCTGGCCGGCCGGGCTCATCAGCCAGTCGTAGTACTTCTGCGCATTGGCCTTGTTGCGTGCGCCCTTGACCAGCGCGATGCCGCCGATCTCGTAGCTCGTGCCCTCGCAGGGCGCCACGGTCTTCACCGGGTACTTCTCGTGCTTCCACTTCTCGAAATTGAAGGCGAAGGTCACGCCGATCGCCACCTCGCCCTTGGCCACGTTGGGCGCCTGGGCCTGGCCGCTGCGCGTGTAGTTGCTGATGTTGCGGTGCAGCTTCTTCAGGTAGTCGAAGGCGGCGTCCTCGCCCATCTGCTGCACCAGCCCGGCGATGACGGTGTAGGCCGTGCCGCTGCTGGCCGGGTGCGAGATCTCGACCTCGCCTTTGTACTCAGGCTTGACCAGGTCGGCCCAGCACCTGGGCTCGGGCAGGTTCTTCTTCTGCAGCACCTCGGTGTTGTAGCCGAAGCCGATGGTGCTGGTGTAGAAGCCGCCGACGCGGTTGCCGCTCATGTCGTACTGCCGGACGGACCAGTCGTGCAGGTCCTTGATGTAAGCCGGGCGGTAGCTGTCCAGCAGGCCCTGCTCGGCCGCCTGCAGGAAGGGGTCGCCCGTGCCGCCCCACCAGATGTCCGTCTTGGGGTTGGCCGCCTCGGCGCGCAACTGCGCCCCGATCTCGCCCGTGCCCTTGTGCGCCTGGTTGACCTTGATGCCGGTGGTGCGCGTGAACTCCGCGGCCGCCGCCTCGCACCAGGGCGCGTCGGTGCTGCACAGGGCGTTGACGACGCCCTGGGCGCCGGCCTGCGGCGACAGGGCGGCCGCGGCGGACAGCAGCGCCGCGGCGGCAAGGGTTCTGGATCGGATGGTTGTCGGCATGCAAAGTCTCCTCGGCGGCACCGGCGCCGCTCGCAGGCAGCATAGCGCCGCCTTGCCGGTCCCCGGATCGGTGCAAATCCGCGCCGGACCGTGAAGAGGTTGCGCGAACGCGCGCCGGAACGCCCGGAGGCGGGCATCCCCGTTCCTAGAATCCCGCCCCGCACGGCCGCCCACCCGCGGCCGTGCGCACTTCTGTCTGTCACACATCAGGGAAAGAACGCGGGATGAACGAACACAACACCTTCAAGGCCTGGGCGGCCGAATTCGTCGGCACCTTCTGGCTGGTGCTGGGCGGCTGCGGCAGCGCGGTGCTGGCCGCCGGCTTCCCGGAACTGGGCATCGGCTTCGCGGGCGTGGCGCTGGCCTTCGGCCTCACGGTGCTCACCGGCGCCTATGCGCTGGGGCCGGTGTCCGGCGGGCATTTCAATCCGGCCGTCACGCTCGGGCTGGTCGTGGCGGGGCGCTTCCCGGCGGCGCGCGCGCCCGGCTACGTGGGCGTACAGGTGCTCGGCGCCATCGCCGCCGGCGCCGTGCTGTATGCCATCGCCACCGGCCGGCCGGGCGCGCAGCTCGGCGGCTTCGCCACCAACGGCTACGGCGAGCATTCGCCCGGCGGCTATGCGATGGGAGCGGCCTTCCTGTGCGAGGTGGTGATGACGGCGCTGTTCCTCGTCGTCATCCTGGGGGCGACGGCCCGGCGCGCGGCCGCCGGCTTCGGCGGTCTGGCCATCGGCCTGTGCCTCACGCTGATCCACCTGGTCTCCATTCCGGTGACCAACACCTCGGTCAACCCGGCGCGCAGCACCGGCGTGGCGCTGTTCGGCGCCGGGCATGCGGTCGATCAGCTCTGGCTGTTCTGGGCGGCGCCCATCGCCGGCGCGGTCGTGGGGGCGCTGCTGTGGCGCCTGCTGCTGGCGGACGGGCAGGACTGAAGCTGGCCTGCGGCGTGCCAGGGAGTACGTCGGCCGTGTGATGACGTGAAGGCTGAAGAATGTCGATTCCCCCAGGCGGGGCGCATCTCATGCCACGGCGCGACGTTCCAGGTCTTCCAGCAGGAAATCCTTGAAGCTCTGGGCGGCAGGCGACAAGCCCCGCGCCCGGGGGCTGAAAAGCGACAGGTGCCGATCGACCACGGGTGATGCGAGGGGTCGCGCCACCAGGCCGAAGGACCCGAGCAGCGTCAATACCCGGCTGGGCTGCGCCGTCACGCCAAAGCCGCTTTGCACCATGCCGAGCGCGGTGGTGATGAATGACACTTCGTGGGCGGCCTGCAGCACCAGCTTCGGCGAATGCTTGAACAGATCGGCCTGCAGCCGGAGGGTGAAGTCCGGCGTCAGGCTCACGAACGGGTATTTCAGCGCTTGCGTCCAGGTGGTACGGGGGCGTGCCGCGAGAGGGTGGTCGGGCCTGCAGACGAGGCAGATCCGGTCGCGCATCAGGCTTTGCTGAACCAGTTCCGGCGGCGTGGCGCGCTGCGGCGCGACGCCGAGATCGGCCTCTCCGCTGGCCACGCGCGCGGTGGCCTGCTGGTTGAGCGAGTCCAGGACGTAGACGGCGATTGCCGGGTACTTCGCGTGGTAGCGGCGCACCAGTTCCGGAAGCGTGGTCGCCGCGTACAGCGGCGTGCACGCAAGCCGAACCGCGCCACGCTTCTTCTGCTCCAGGTCCTGCGTGCTTTCGAGCGCGCGCGAGAGATCGTCGAGCACCTTGCGCGCCAATGGGAAGAACTCGACACCCGCCTGTGACAAGGCGGTGGAGCGCGTCGTCCGATCGAACAGGCGCACCTTCATGTTCCGTTCGAGATCCCGGATCAGGAGGCTCAGCGCCGAGGGCGTCAGGTGCAGCCGGCGCGCGGCGGCTGCGAATCCGCCTGTCTCCGCAATTGCGACGAAGGCGCGCAGCTGGCGAAACGTGACGCTTCCTATATTCATAAGGGAACCTCAATAAGGCGTCAAAAATTCTAGCTTGTCTCAATAGTGCGGCCTCCCTAGGATGAAGCTCTCCACGAACCAGGACACGATGATTCGATTCGACCCGAACCTGCGGTGGCTCTTCACCGAGTACCCCATGCTCGAACGCTACGAGGCCGCTGCCAAGGCGGGTTTCAAGGGCGTCGAGGTGGCTTTCCCCTATGAATATCCGGCCCGCGAAATCGCGGCGCGCCTCGAGGGCAATGGATTGACGCTGGTGCAGATCCTCTCGCCCTTCGACTGGGACCGGGGCGAGCGCGGCTATGCGGCCTTGCCCGGCTTCGAGTCGAAGTTCAGGGACAGCATCCGCACGGCGATCCACTACGCCTCGCAGGTGGGCGGGCCGATGATCCATGTGATGCCCGGCAACCTGGCGGCAGGGATGGACAGGAGCCGGTGCATGGCGCTGTTCAAGGACAACATCGCATGGGCCGCCGACCAGGCCGCGGCGGCGGGCCTCTCGCTCATTCTCGAGCCCTGCTGCCGCGCGCGCTTTCCCGACTTCCTGTACCACCGCATCGACGAAGGCGTGGAGGTCGTGCGGTCCATCGGCCGCGACAACGTCAAGCTGTGCTTCGACACCTTCCATGTGCAGACGGAGGAGGGCGGCATGGCCGATCGCCTGCGGATGGCCTGGCCCTACATCGGCCACATCCAGGTGGGCGACGTGCCGGGCCGCCATGAGCCCGGTACGGGGGAGATCCGTTTTCCCTACCTGTTCGGCCTCATCGAAGAGATGGGATGGAACGGATGGATCGGCTGCGAGTACGCGCCGTCGGCCCACACGCTCGAGACGCTCGGATGGGCGGCGCCCTATGGAATCGCCGGGGGCGGACATCCGGCGATGCGGACTGAAGGAGACCAACGACATGCTCAGCGCGGCTGACAACGACCTGCTCACCCGAACCGGCGCCGGCACGCCCATGGGCCAGTTCTTCCGGCGCTTCTGGCAGCCGGTTGCGCTCTCGCGCGAACTGCCGGAGCCCGACGGCGCACCGCTTCGCGTCAACATCATGGGCGAACGGCTCGTGGCGTTTCGCAACAGCGATGGCGTCGTCGGCCTGGTGGACGCGCGCTGCCCGCATCGCGGCGCGGATCTCTACTTCGGGAGAAACGAGAGCTGCGCCATCCGGTGCGTCTTTCATGGCTGGCAATTCGACATCCAGGGGCGGCCCGTGGAACTGCCGAATGTGCCGCCGGACGCGAGCTACCACGACACGCTGAGGCTGAAGGCGTACCCCACGCGCGAGTACGGGGAGGTCGTCTGGGCCTACATGGGGCCGGAGCCCTGGGGCCGCGATCTTCCCGAGGTTCCGCAACTCGAGTTCGGCTCGCTTCCGGCCTCGCACCGCTTCGTCACCAAGAAGCTGCAGGAGTGCAACTGGGCCCAATCGATCGAAGGTGCGCTCGACACCTCCCACTTCTCGTTCCTGCACATGCCGGCGCCGTGCGTGCGCTCCAACGAGAACCCGGACGCTCCGGCCGACGAGAAGCGGCTGCGCTGGATCCGTGAAGATCCGTTGCCCGAGTTCTCGATCCTGGATCACGAGGTCGGCTTCGTCGTGGGCGGCGCGCGGCGCGCCGACGGCGGCACGCGCTACTGGCGCAGTGCCCAGTTCGCGCTGCCCTCTCACAGCACGACTCCCTCGACGCTGCCGGGCGAGACGCACTTCGGCTACACGTGGGTGCCGATCGACGACGAAAGCTGCTGGATCTACACCTATGCGTGGAACCCGGACCGGCCGCTCACCGATGATGAAAGGGCCAAGTTCAGCGAAGGGCACGGCGTCATCGCCGAGGTGGATGCCAGGTTCTTCCCGATCCGCAACCGGGCCAACGAATACCTGATCGATCGCACCCACCAGAAGCACATCAGCTACACGGGGGTCCGCGGGGTTGCCGAGCAGGACGCCATGATCCAGGACAGCCAGGGCCGCATCCACGACCGGACGCAGGAGCACCTGTCGGCCTCCGATGCGGCCGTGGTGCGCTTCCGCAGGACGGTCCTCGCAGGCGCGAAGGCGCTGGCCCGCGGCGTGGAACCCGAGGCGCCGCGGAAGCACGAGGCCTACCGGCTGCGCTCGGGAAGCTGGTTCGCGTCGGAGGGCGTGTCGTTCGACCAGGTGATGCTCGAGCGCTTCGGCGACGCCGTCGGGCATGTGCCCGCGGCCGCGCGCGAACCCGCACCCGCCATGAAATAGCGCCTGCTGCCCACATCCATCAAGAACCAGGAGACACCACGATGCTCGACAGCCTCATCCGACTGCGCACGGCAATGGCCGTGGCAGCCCTCGCCCTCGTCAGCCTCACCGCGGCGCACGCCGACAGCTATCCCGGCAAGCCGATCAGGCTGGTGGTCCCCTATGCGGTGGGCGGCTCGACCGACCAGACCGGACGGCTTCTGGCCAAGTCGCTGTCGGAGCGCCTGGGCCAGCCCATCGTCGTGGAGAACCGCGCCGGCGCGGGCGGCGCGCTCGGAAACGACTTCGTCGCGAAAGCGCCTGCCGACGGCTACACCCTGCTGTTCAGCGCGGCGGGGCCGCTCACGGTGACGCCGCACATCTATGCCAAGCTGCCCTACGACCCGATCGCCTCGTTCGAACCCATCACGCTGATCGCCACGCAGCCGCTGCTGCTGGTGGTCAAGCCGGAGCTGAAAGTCGGCAACGTCGGCGAACTGATCGCCGAGGCGAAGGCCAGGCCGGGCAGGCTGTCCTACGGCTCGTTCGGCAAGGGCAGCGCGGCCCACCTGGCGGGCGAGTACTTCAAGACCCTCACGGGCGTGGACATGGTCCACGTGCCGTACAAGGGCAGCGGCCCGGCGCTCGTGGACCTGGTCGCGGGGCAGATCGACCTGATGTTCGACGTCTTCAGCACCGCGGCGCCGTTGGTAAAGGGCGGCAAGCTCAAGGCGATCGCGATCACGTCCCGCGAGCGGTCGCCGCAGTTTCCGGACATCCCGACCATGCAGCAGGAGCATGTCGCGGACTTCGAGGCCGGCACCTGGTTCGGCCTGCTGGCGCCCGCAGGCACGCCGAAGCCCATCATCGACAAGCTCTCCCGCGAGGTGAATGTCGCACTTGGAGCCAAGGAAATGCGCGAAACACTCGCGACCCAGGGGGCCAGCGTTCGCGGGGGCACGCCCGAGCAGTTCCGGGCCTACTTCCTGGCTGAGTACGACAAATGGGGACGGATCGTGAAGTCCGCGGGCGTCACGGCCGACTGAATCACCTGTCTCTCGACTGCTTCCGTGCAGGAAGCCTTCTTTCGATGAAACTTCTGAGCTATTCCTTCCAGGGCAGCCGCAGTTGGGGTGCGCTCGTGGACGACCGGATCGTCGATCTGCAGGCGGCCTCCGGCGGGCGGCTTCCCACGCTGCGCTCCGCGCTTTCGAGCGGCAGCCTCGCCGAGCTGGAGCGGCTGGCAGCGTCCCGCGAGGCGTCGATCGCGCTGGCGGAGACCGTCCTGCTGCCGGTCGTGCCCGATCCGCCGCGCATCTTCTGCGTCGGCTTGAACTACGAGGAGCACCGGGTCGAAGCCAAGCGGGAAAGAACCGGGCATCCGACCCTCTTTCTGCGCGTGGGCGCCTCGCAGGTCGGGCACGGGCAGGCGATCGTGCTCCCGAAGGAGTCCGGCGCGCTCGACTACGAGGGCGAGATCGCGGTCGTGATCGGCCGGCCTGGCCGGCGCATCTCCGAAGCGGATGCATGGGAGCACGTCGCCGGCTATGCCCCCTACAACGACGGCTCCGTCCGCGACTGGCAGTCGCACACGACGCAGTGGACGCCAGGCAAGAACTTTCCCGCCACGGGCGCATTCGGGCCCTGGATGGTCACGCGGGGGGAGGTCTCCGACGGCCAGGCGCTCAGCCTGACGACACGGCTGAACGGACAGACCGTCCAGCACGCCACGACGGAACAACTGATCTTCCCGATTCCCCGCCTGATCTCCTACATCTCGTCCTTCACCGGACTCGAGCCCGGCGATGTGATCGTGACCGGCACCCCCGGCGGCGTGGGGTTCAAGCGGCAACCGCCGCTTTTCATGCGGCCCGGTGATGTGGTTGAGGTGGAGGTCGGCGGCGTCGCCACGTTGGTGAACGAGGTGCGCGCCGAATGACGATGCAGGCCCCGGCAGGCGGGCCGCCGGTGCCGGGCTGACGCATGTCCGCCCCCACGCTCAAGGCCCTGGTCCACACCCTGCGATACGAGGCCGACGGCATCGTCAGCGTCGAATTCCGCCCGGCCGGCGCCGG
>NZ_JBIQNC010000060.1:19637-23272 GCF_044462705.1 Xenophilus sp. | reverse complement strand
CCGACAAGCGCGTGGAGCCGGCCGAGCACAAGAAGTTCGTGCAGTCCGAGGTCGCGCGATTCGGGCCGGTCATCAAGGCCGCAGGCGTCTACGCAGACTGACCGACGCCGCTGCAAGAAAAAACGGCCCGCGCGAAGGCGGGCCGAATGAAACCTTGGGAAAGGCTCCTTGGAGAAAACTGCCGCGCCTGCGCGCGGCGCGGTGTGCCGGTGCCGCTCAGAAGGAGTGGCGCAGGCCGAACTCGTAGCCCGTCGAGTTCTTCGCCTGGTAGGCCACGCCGGCCGGCAGCGTGACCGCGGCGGCGGCGGTCATCACGTTCGGCCCGCCCACCGTGAGGTTCATGCCGTTCTTGTTGGACACGCGCGCCACCGTGGCGTAGAGCGCGGTGCGCTTCGACAGGTTGTGCTGGTAGCCCAGCGCGAACTTGGTGGCCTTCGGGTCGGGCGTGCGATACCAGAGGCTTTGCTGGTTGTCGTCCTGCTTGACCTGGGCGATGGACGCGCGGATCACGCCCGCGCCGACCGGCACCGCCACGCCCAGCAGGTAGCCCTGCGTCTTGGTCTTCGGGTCGATGGCCAGCAGGCCGAACCCGTAGTCGGCCGGCAGCGTGCTGCGCTCGTTGCGGTGCTGCGAGTACTGGGCAAACAGCTTGGCGACGCCGAAGTCGTAGGTCGCGCCCAGGTTGAAGATCTTGCTCTTCGTGCGGCGCGTGTCCAGCACGTCGTAGAAGTCGTTGTTCGCGTCGGGGCCCGAGAGGCCGTCGCGCTGGCCGTAGGCCAGGGCCACGTCCAGCGGCCCGTTCGCGTAGCCGAAGCGCGCGCCGAAGTAGCGGCCGGCGTCCGAGTCGCGCTCGTAGGGGCCCAGCGGGCTGTAGCTGGTCTTCTCGGAGAAGCCGTAGGCCACGTTGCCGTAGAAGCCGCCCAGGTTCCTGGGCAGGAAGTACTGCACCATGTTGCTGTTGCGGCTGTGGCTGTAGGCCGCGGCGATCAGCGAGCCGCCGATGCCGGTGGCGCCGAAGGGATCGAAGGTGTCGTCGCTGGTCTTCACCGGCGTGTTGTCGCGGCCCAGGCGGATTTCACCGAAGCCGCCCGACAGGCTCACGGTGGAGCGGCGGCTGAAGGTGGACACGCCCGTGGCCCCGTCGTCGTTGGTGATCGGCGCTTCCAGCCAGAACCCGGCCGACAGGCCGCCGCCGAGGTCTTCCACGCCGCGGAAGCCCAGGCGGCTGGAGCTCAGGCCCGAGTTGCGCAGCTCGGTGCGGCTGGCCTTGACGCTGTGCGGCAGGAGCCACACGGCCGGATCGAAGGCGATGGCCAGCAGCGGGTCGGTGTAGACCAGCTCGGCCTTGTTGGTGACCGAACTCACGGCGACGTCGACGACGCCGAAGACCGTCACGGAGGATTGCGCGGAAACGGCGCCGCAGGCCGCCATTGCGGCCAGGGCCGCCAGATGCTTCTTCATTCGTAGAACTCCAGGATGTGCTGTCGCTTCTCTTGGCGGAAGCGGAGGGAGCCCCGGCCGGAGCCGGGACGAACGAAGTCTGCGTGCGCAACAAGTCATGGCGGTGACGCCGCGCGGCGCAGCGCCGCTATGCCGCGGGGTGGATCGGCACGTACATCTCCCCACCCCCCGCCATGAATTCGCGCGACTTCTCTGCCATCCCCTGCGCCGCGTATTCGCGCACTTCCTGCGTGATCTTCATCGAGCAGAACTTCGGCCCGCACATGGAGCAGAAGTGCGCGACCTTGCTCGCGTCCTTGGGCAGCGTCTCGTCGTGGAATTCGCGCGCCGTGTCCGGGTCCAGGCCCAGGTTGAACTGGTCTTCCCAGCGGAACTCGAAGCGCGCCTTGCTGAGCGCGTCGTCGCGTGCCCGTGCGCCCGGGTGCCCCTTGGCGACGTCGGCCGCGTGCGCCGCGATCCGGTACGCGATGATCCCCTGCTTGACGTCGTCGCGGTCCGGCAGGCCCAGGTGCTCCTTGGGCGTCACGTAGCACAGCATGGCGGTGCCGTACCAGCCGATCATCGCGGCGCCGATGGCCGAGGCGATGTGGTCGTAGCCCGGCGCGATGTCGATGGTCAGCGGGCCCAGCGTGTAGAAGGGCGCCTCGTGGCAGTGCCTGAGCTGCTCGTCCATGTTGGCCTGGATCATGTGCATCGGCACGTGGCCCGGCCCCTCGATCATGGTCTGCACGTCGTGCTTCCAGGCGACTTGCGTCAGCTCGCCCAGCGTGCGCAGCTCGGCGAACTGCGCCTCGTCGTTGGCGTCGGCGCCGCAGCCGGGGCGCAGGCCGTCGCCCAGCGAGAAGCTCACGTCGTACGCCTTCATGATCTCGCAGATCTCCTCGAAGTGCTCGTACAGGAAGCTCTCGCGGTGGTGCGCGATGCACCACTTGGCCATGATCGAGCCGCCGCGCGAGACGATGCCCGTCATGCGCTTGGCCGTCAGGTGGATGAAGGGCAGCCGCAGCCCGGCATGGATGGTGAAGTAGTCCACCCCCTGCTCGGCCTGCTCGATCAGCGTGTCGCGGTAGATCGCCCAGGTCAGGTCCTCGGCCACGCCGCCCACCTTCTCCAGCGCCTGGTAGATCGGCACCGTGCCGATCGGCACGGGGCTGTTGCGCACGATCCAGTCGCGCGTGGTGTGGATGTTGCGGCCGGTGCTGAGGTCCATCACGTTGTCGGCGCCCCAGCGGATGGCCCACACCAGCTTCTCCACTTCTTCCTCGATGCTGGAGGTGACGGCCGAGTTGCCGATGTTGGCGTTGATCTTGACCTTGAAGTTGCGGCCGATGGCCATCGGCTCCACCTCGGGGTGGTTGATGTTGGCCGGAATGATGGCGCGGCCGCGCGCCACCTCGTCGCGCACGAACTCGGGGGTGATGACCGGCGGGATGCTGGCGCCCATCGGGTTGCCGGCCACGCGCTTCGCGCGCTCGGCGTCGGCCAGGTACTCGGCCATCCACTCGCGCCGGCCGTTCTCGCGCAGCGCCACGTATTCCATCTCGGGCGTGACGATGCCGCGGCGCGCGTAGTGCATCTGCGTCACGTTCATGCCGCTCTTCGCGCGGCGCGGGCGGCGCTGCAGCGCGGCGGCCTCGGCGCGCAGTTGCGCGATGCGGTCGGCCTCGCGCGCTTCATGCTTCGCGCCGTCGTCCAGCGCCTGGCGGATGCGGCCTTCGTAGGCTTCGGTGTCGCCGCGCTCGGCGATCCAGGCGTCGCGCACGCCCGGCAGGCCGCGCCGCACGTCGATCGCCGCTGCGGGGTCGGTGTAGGGGCCGGAGGTGTCGTAGAGCGAGACCACCTCGCCGTTGCTCAGGTGCACGTCGCGCACCGGCACCTGCAGGTCGGCGCGGCTGCCGGCGATGCGGCCCTTGGTGGAGGCGGGGAAGGGCTCGCGCGTCAGCGCCAGCAGGTGAGAGAACTTGTCGGGGGCATTCATGGGGGCAATCTCCTCGGAAGGTGGATGGATGCCCCGCAATCGGCACCGGGTGCACGCCCGTCCGCCACGAATGAACGGGCGGATTTCGGCGCATCGGCGCTGCAGCTCTTCTTACGCTGGTACTAACCAGATCAAGTTCGCGGTTCCGGCGGTCAGGTCCGCCATCTCAGCACGCCGTTACGTGCACCCCGGAGCG
>NZ_JBIQNC010000060.1:8885-19537 GCF_044462705.1 Xenophilus sp. | reverse complement strand
GGTTCCGGCGGTCAGGTCCGCCATCTCAGCACGCCGTTACGTGCACCCCGGAGCGTTGCGGATTCTATGCAGTGCGCACGGCGGGCGCCACAAAAAAGCCGCCCACCCGCCAAGTGGGATGGACGGCAGCCGGTGTTTCCGACGCCTTGCCTCAATAGCGCGGGCCGTTGTTCGGGTAGTAGCTCGGGCTCGGCGGGTAGTACGGCTGCTGGTACTGCTGCTGGTTGTAGTAGTTGCGCTCGTCGATGTTCCGGCCCACCTGGTTGCCGATGACGCCGCCGATCGCCGCGCCGCCCAGCGTGCTGCCGGTGTTGCCGCCGATCGCATGGCCCACCGCCGCGCCGCCCAGTGCGCCGATGCCGGTGCCCAGATTCTGGTTGGGACCGCTCGCACAGCCTGCCAGCGCCACGACCGACGTGGCGGCCGCTGCGGCGATCCAGAGACGTGTATTGATCATGAGGTCCACCTTTCAGGAGTGATGACCTCATCATGCGCAGCCCGCCCGGCCCCCCGTGTAGGAACCTGCCGCTGCCGCCTGTGCGACGCCCGGGAAGGCGCTGTGTGCGCCCGTGTGCCGTTCGCACGGGCGTGACAAATGAAAGGAAATGCAGCGCTTGCGCGGGGTCAGAGCTGCCTGCTGCGGGCCAGTGGCGGGTTCTGCGCGAAATAGCGCAGGATGCCGCGCATCAGCGCGTCGGCCAGGTCCTCCTGGTAGGCCGTGCTGCGCAGGGCGGCCTCTTCATCGGGGTTGCTGATGAAGGCGGTCTCCACCAGCACGCTGGGGATGTCCGGCGCCTTGAGCACCGCGAAGCCGGCCTGCTCGACGCGGGGCTTGTGCAGCCGCGCGCCGATGCCCTTGATCTCGCCGAGCATGGCGGTGCCGAGCTTGAGGCTGTCGTTGATCTGCGCCGTGGTGCTCATGTCGAACAGCGCGCGGCGCACCTGCACCTCGTGCTCGCCGAAGCTGACGCCGCCGATGCGGTCGGACTGGTTCTCCTTGTTCGCCAGCCAGCGCGCGGCGCTGCTGGAGGCGCCGTGCTGGCTGAGCGCGAACACGCTGGCGCCGCGCGCGGCCGGCGTGGTGAAGGCGTCGGCATGGATGCTGACGAACAGGTCGGCCTGCACGCGCCGCGCCTTCTGCACGCGCACGTGCAGCGGCACGAAGAAGTCGGCGTCGCGGGTGAGGAAGGCGCGCATCGGGTTGCCGCCGACGCTGGACTTGTTGATGCGCTCGCGCAAGCGGTGCGCGACCTGCAGCACGATGTCCTTCTCGCGCGTGCCGCGGGGGCCGATGGCGCCCGGGTCCTCGCCGCCGTGGCCCGGGTCCAGCGCGACGATGATGATGCGGTCGGTGCGGCTGGCGGTGGCCGTCACCGGCGGCGGGCGCGTGACGGCGGTGGACGGCGTGGCGGGTACGGGCCGCGCGGGCGCGGCCGCCACCGGCGGCAGCGGCGCCGGGGCCGGCGCGTCGGGCGGCACCGGCCGCATCGACCGCCGCGCCATCAGCTCGCCCAGCGGGTCGGCCGGGGCCGCGGCCGCCGGCGGCTCGCCCGCACGCGCAGCGGCGCTGCCGGTATCGCGCAGGCGCTCGGCGATCAGCGACTCCAGCGGGTCCACCGCCTGCTGCGGGTACAGGTCCAGCACCAGCCGGTGCTTGTAGGCGGCCACCGGCGCCAGCGAGAACACCTGCGGCAGCACCGCCTGCTTCAGGTCGAAGACGATGCGCACCACCTCGGGCGCGTTCTGGCCGACGCGCAGGCCGGCGATGTACGGGTCGTCGGGCTTGACCTTGCCCACCAGTTCGCGCAGCGCCGGGTTGAGCTGGATGCCGGTGATGTCCACCGCCAGGCGCGGCGGGTTGCCCACGACGAGCTGCTGCGTCTGCAGCCGGCCGTCGGACTCGATGGTGATGCGGGAGTAGTCCTGCGCCGGCCACACGCGCACCGCGACGATGGTGGCGCCGCGCGCGATCTCCGCCGTGCCCAGCAGCAGCACCAGACTGCCGGCCTGCAGCAGCCGGCGCCGCGCGGCGTCCTGCGAAAGAGGAGGGCGCCCCCGCCTCATTGGATAACCTCCGTGCTTCGCACTGCGGTGCGAGCCCCCTTCGGAGCGGCCGGGCGGGGGCTCATGCGCGGCCGTCCATCAGGTCCAGCAGAGCGCGGCCCTGGGCGGTATGGGCGGTCAGCGTGACGCTGCGGGTGTCGTCGTTGTCGCTCATTGCTTCTATTTTAATAGCGATGTCCTCAACGGGAATGCGCCCCGCGGCATTGCCGGGCCATTCGGCGAGTTTCAGCCCCGGTCCGGCGAAGATGTCACGGAAGCCCGCGTCGTCCCATTCGCGTGGATCGCCGAAGCGGTAGAAGTCGAAGTGGTGCACCTGCAGACCGCCGGCGGCGGTGTGCGGTTCCACGACGGCGTAGGTCGGGCTCTTGATGCGGCCCTGCACACCCAGCGCGCGCAGCAGGTGGCGCACGAAGGTGGTCTTGCCCGCGCCCAGGTCGCCGTGCAGCGCGATGAACAGGTCGCGCAGCGCGCTGCGCTGCGCCATCGCGTCGGCGATGCGGTGCGCGAAGGCGGCGGTGTCCTCCTCGTCGCGCCATTGCGCGCGAAGGGGCGTTCCTAAAATCGGCGGGTGGTCGTCGGCACTCAACTCGTCACTCGGATCCGTGCATGGGCGCGTGAGCTGGGATTCTCCCAAATCGGCGTCGCGGGCATCGATCTGTCGAGCGCCGAGCCGGGGCTGGCGCGCTGGCTGGCCGACGGTTTCCACGGCGACATGGACTACATGGCGGCCCACGGCATGCGCCGCGCGCGCCCGGCCGAGCTGGTGCCCGGCACGGTGAGCGTGATCACCGCGCGCATGGACTACCTGCCGCGCGACACGCCCGGGGACTGGCAGCGCGTCGAGTTCCAGCGCCTGGCGCGGCCGGGCGAGGCGGTGGTGTCCATCTACGCCCGCGGCCGCGACTACCACAAGGTGCTGCGTGCGCGGCTGCAGAAGCTGGCCGAGCGGCTGGCGGCGGAGCTCGGCCCCTTCGGCCACCGCGTGTTCACCGACTCGGCGCCGGTGCTGGAGGCCGAGCTCGCCTCGCGCAGCGGCCAGGGCTGGCGCGGCAAGCACACGCTGGTGCTGGACCGCGAGGCCGGCTCGACGTTCTTCCTCGGCGAGATCTACGTCGACCTCGCCTTGCCGCCCAGCGAGCCCGTCACGGCCCACTGCGGCAACTGCAGCGCATGCATCGACATCTGCCCGACGCGGGCCATCGTCGCGCCGCATCGGCTCGACGCGCGGCGCTGCATCTCCTACCTCACGATCGAGCACAGGGGCCCGATCCCCGAGCCGCTGCGCGCGCCCCTGGGCAACCGCATCTACGGCTGCGACGACTGCCAGCTCGCCTGCCCCTGGAACAAGTTCGCGCAGCGCAGCAGCCTGCCCGACTTCGACGCGCGCGAGGAACTGGCCGGCAGCACGCTGGCGCAACTGTTCGCCTGGGACGAGCCTGCCTTCCTCTCGCGCACCGAAGGCAGCCCGATCCGCCGCATCGGCCACGAGCGCTGGCTGCGCAACATCGCCGTGGCCCTGGGCAACGCGCTGCGCGCCGGCGAGCCCGGCGCGGGCGAGGCGCTGGCCGCGCGGCGCGACCACCCGAGCGCGCTGGTGCGCGAGCACGTGGCCTGGGGCCTGGCGCAGGCGCCGCGCGCTGCCTCTACCGCAGGCTGAGCGCGAAGGGCAGGCTCGCCATGCCCAGCAGCGTCGACAACGTCACCAGCCCGGCGACGAAGGGCCCGTTGTAGCCCATGCGCGCCGCCAGCACGTAGGCGCTGGAGGCGGTGGGCACGGCCGAGAAGGCCAGCAGCACGGCGGCCTGCGCCGGCGCCAGGCGCAGCAGGTGCGCCAGCGCCCAGCCCACCAGCGGCAGCAGCAGGTGCCGGATCGACAGCACCGATACCGCCAGCGCCTTGCCGCGCGCCAGGCTGGCGAACTGCATGCCGGCGCCGGCCGCCATCAGCCCGAGCGGCAGCGAGGCACCGCCGATGCGGTTGAAGGTGGGCGTCAGCCAGGCGGGGATGCCCAGGCCCAGCAGGTTCGACAGCAGCCCCGCGGCGGTGGCGATGATGAGCGGGTTGCGCACCAGCTGCCCCAGAAAGCCCGCGCCGCCGTGGCGCGCCATCGGCCACACGGCCGCCACGTTCATCAGCGGCACGCACACGCCGATGAGCACCGCGATCAGCAGCAGTCCCTCGGCGCCGGCCAGCCGCTCGGCCATCGTCAGGCAGATGAAGGAGTTGAAGCGGAAGCCCACCTGCGCGCTGGCCGCGTGGTCGCGTCGATCGATGCGCCCGCGCAGGCCGGGCAGCCAGGGCAGGGCGTAGGCCATCGCGATGCCCGCCAGGCTGACCCCCACGCCGCCGACCAGCAGGTGCGAGGTCACGCCGAAATCGATCGGGCTGCGCACGATCGAGTGGAACAGCAGCACGGGAAAGAGGAAGTAGTACACCAGGCTCTCGACCTGGTCCCAGACGCGGCGGTCCAGCGCGGTGAAGCGGCACAGCAGCCAGCCGCAGGCGATCAGCGAGAAATCGGGAAACAGCAGCTGGGCATAGTTCACCCGATCGAGCATAAACCGGCCCACCCTTGGGTAATCCAGGGCATGGCGCGGCCCGCGGAGCCGCTAGCATGCGGCCTGCATCGCACCTGGCTCCCGGGTGCGTTCCTTTTTCTTCCCGTTCTCCAACCTCTCACAAGGAGCTTCGACGATGCAACGTCGCCAATGGACCGCTCTGGCGGGCGCCACCGTGCTCGCCACCCTGGCCGCAGGCCCCGCCTGGGCCCAGAACTACCCGGACAAGCCTATCGAGCTGCAGGTGCCCTTCGCGCCCGGCGGCACCACGGACATCATCGCCCGCGTGGTGGGCGACCCGCTGGGCAAGACGCTCGGCCAGCCGGTGGTCGTGATCAACAAGGCCGGCGGCGGCGGCGTGGTGGGCGCGGCCGAGACGGCGCGCGCGACACCCGACGGCTACAAGCTGGGCGTGGCCACCGTGTCGAGCACGGCCGCCAACCCGGCGATCAACCCCAAGATCCCGTACAACCCGATCACGGACTTCACGCCCATCATCAACATCGCGGCCACGCCCAACGTGATCGCGGTGAACCCCAGCTTCCCGGCCAAGGACTACCAGGCCTTCATCGCCGAGCTGAAGAAGAGCCCGGGCAAGTACTCCTACGCCTCGTCGGGCACGGGCGGCATCGGCCACCTGCTGATGGAGCTGTACAAGAGCATGACGAACACCTTCGTCACGCACATCCCGTACCGCGGCGCCGGCCCGGCGCTGAACGACGTGGTGGCCGGCCAGGTGCCGATCATCTTCGACAACCTGCCCTCGGCGCTGCCCTTCATCAAGGCGGGCAAGCTGGTGCCGCTGGTGGTGGCCGCGCCGCAGCGCCTGAAGGACCTGCCCAACGTCCCCACCTTCAAGGAAGTGGGCCTGGAGCCCGTCAACCGCATGGCCTACTACGGCATCCTCGGCCCCAAGGGCCTGCCGAAGGACGTGGTCGACAAGATCAGCGCCGGCACCAAGAAGGCGCTGGAGGACCCGGCCGTCAAGAAGCGCATCGAGGACACCGGCTCCATCATCGTGGCCAACACGCCCGAGCAGTTCGCGGCGCAGATCAAGGCCGAGTTCGAGATCTACAAGGAAGTGGTGAAGAAGCAGAAGCTCACCCTGGAATAAAAAGGCCCACCCCCAGCCTGCGCGGACTTCGTTCCGCTACCGCACCCCCTCGAGGGGGCACACGCCGCGGCCCGGCAAAGCCGGTTCCGCGCGTGTCGCTGGCATGGCCTGCTCCGCGGCCTCTTGATCTGGCAACGGGTTAGAGTTTGCGGGCCATCGGAGCCGCCTTCGGGCGGCTTTTTCTTTTGCTATCGTCAAGCGATGACCGACGCGGCCGCCGCCACGCTCCCCGAGATCGACGAGTTCATCGACGCGCTGTGGCTGGAACACGGCCTGGCGAAGAACACGCTGGCCGCCTACCGGCGCGACCTGGCGCTGCTGGGCCAGTGGCTGGCCGGGCGCGGCCGGCCCCTCGATGCGGCGCAGGAGAGCGACCTGCAGGCCTACATGGGCGCACGCCTGGCCGAGAAGGGCAAGGCCACCTCGGCCAACCGCCGGCTGACGGTCTTCAAGCGCTACTACCGCTGGGCCGTGCGCGAGCGCCGCATCGCCGCCGACCCGACGCTGCGGCTGGTGCCCGCGCGGCAGGCGATGCGCGTGCCCAAGACGCTGAGCGAGGCGCAGGTGGAGGCCCTGCTCGCCGCGCCCGACATCGACACGCCGCTGGGCCTGCGCGACCGCGCCATGCTGGAGCTGATGTACGCCAGCGGCCTGCGGGTGAGCGAGCTGGTGGCGCTCAAGGCCTTCGACATCAGCCTCGCCGACGGCGTGCTGCGCGTGCTGGGCAAGGGCAACAAGGAGCGCCTGGTGCCCTTCGGCGAGGAGGCGCGGCGCTGGATCGAGCGCTACATGGCCGAGGCGCGGCCCGTCATCCTGGGCGGCCGGCAGACCGAGGACTTCTTCGTCACCGCGCGCGGCGCCGGCATGACGCGCGCCATGTTCTGGGTCATCGTCAAGAAGCAGGCGCATGCGGCGGGCATCCACATGCCGCTGTCGCCGCACACGCTGCGGCATGCCTTCGCCACCCACCTGCTGAACCACGGCGCCGACCTGCGCGCGGTGCAACTGCTGCTGGGGCACGCCGACATCTCGACGACCACCATCTACACCCACGTCGCGCGCGAGCGCCTGAAGCAGCTGCATGCCGCGCACCATCCCCGTGGCTGACGATCCCGGCCTGCGCGTGGGCTGCGCCGGCTGGAGCCTGCCGCGGGCGCTGTGGCCGCGCTTCCCGGCCGAGGGCAGCCACCTGCAGCGCTATGCGGCGCGCTTCGGCGCGGTGGAGATCGACACCTCGTTCTACCGCCCGCACCGCACCGAGACCTATGCGCGCTGGGCGGCAGGCACGCCGGCGCATTTCCGCTTCGCCGTCAAGCTACCCAAGGCGATCACCCACGACGCGCGGCTGCAGGCCGCCGACGCGCTGCTCGGCGACTTCATGGGCCAGGTGGCCGGCCTGGGCGACAGGCTCGGCTGCCTGGTGGTGCAGCTCGCGCCGAGCCACGCTTTCGACGCACCGGTGGTCGACGGCTTCCTGACCACGCTGCGGCAGCGCCATGCGGGCGCCGTCGCGCTGGAACCGCGCCATGCCTCCTGGTTCACGCCCGAGGCCGAGGCGCTGCTGTCGCGCCACCGCGTCGGGCGCGTGCTGGCCGACCCGGTGCTGCACGCCGGCGGCGAGCGGCCCGGCGGCTGGCCGGGGCTGGCATACGTGCGGCTGCACGGCAGGCCGCGGGTGTACTGGTCGGCCTACGACGACGCGCTGCTGGCGCGCCTGGCCGCGCGCCTCGCGCTGGCCCGCCGCGAGGGCGCGGCCTGCTGGTGCATCCTCGACAACACCGCCGCCGGAGAGGCCGTCGGCAACGCGCTCACGCTGCAGGCGAAGCTGGCCGGCCTGGCGCACCCGCCCCGCAAGGAGACATCTTCATGACCGCTGCCCGCCCCGACACGCTGTACCTCGAAGACCTGCAGGTCGGCGACCGCTTCACCAGCCCCGAGCACGCGCTGGACGCAGCGCAGATCGTCGCCTTCGCCCGGCAGTTCGACCCGCAGCCCTTCCATCTCGACGACGAGGCGGCCCAGGCGACCTTCTTCCGGGGCCTGGCGGCCAGCGGCTGGCACACCGCCGCGCTGACCATGCGGCTGCTGGCCGAGGGCGGCCTGCCGCTGGCCGACGGCGTGATCGGCTCCGGCGGCGAACTGGAATGGCCGCAGCCCACGCGCCCCGGCGACGTGCTGCGCGTGGAGACCGAGGTGCTGGAGATCGTGCCCTCGCGCTCGAAGCCCGGCCGTGCGCTGGTGCGGGTGCGTTGCGAGACGCGCAACCAGCGCGGCGAGGTGCTGCAGCGCTTCTCGCCGCGGCTGGTGGTGTTCAGCCGGACAGCGCCCGGAGTTCGTCGTCCGTGAACCCGGCGCGCGAGCGCGCCTCCAGGTTGAAGGGAGGCTTCAGGCGCGGCGCCTCGTGCCGGCGGTACAGCACGCGGTAGTGCGCCAGCGGGTCCAGCCCCTGGCGCTCGCACAGCCAGCGGTACCAGCGGTTGCCCACCGCCACGTGGCCCACCTCGTCGCGCAGGATGACGTCGAGGATGCCGATGGCCTCGCGCGCGTCGGGCGTGTCCACGCGGCGCAGCTTGGCCTGGATCAGCGGCGTGGCGTCCAGGCCGCGCGCCTCCAGCGTGCGCGGCACCAGGGCCATGCGGGCGGTGGCGTCGTCCTTGGTCT
The DNA here is from genome assembly GCF_044462705.1 of Xenophilus sp. Classification (NCBI taxonomy): domain Bacteria; kingdom Pseudomonadati; phylum Pseudomonadota; class Betaproteobacteria; order Burkholderiales; family Comamonadaceae; genus Xenophilus; species Xenophilus sp. The sequence goes on along the minus strand of NZ_JBIQNC010000060.1, from coordinate 11,140 downwards.
TCTCGCACATGCTCCACAGCCCGTCGTGGCCCGGAAAGTCGCCATAGCGCCAGCCCATGCGCTGCAGGTGGCCGTGGATCAGCGTGAAGTGCAGCGCCTCCTCGTCGGCCACGCGCAGCCAGTCGCAGTAGTAGCCGGCCGGCATGCCGTCGAAGCGCCACAGCGCGTCCAGCGCGAGGTTGATCGCGTTGAACTCGATGTGGCAGATGGAATGAATCAGCGCGGCGCGGCCCTCGTCGGTGAAGGGCGAGCGCGCGGGCACCTCCTTGGCCGGCACGCGCACGGGGCGCGCCGGACGGCCGGGCACGTCGGCGTCGTCGCCGGCGGCGCGCACCTTCCGGCACCAGGCTTCGTCCGCCACGGGCCCGGCCGCCACCCCGGCCGCGAGCGCGCGTGTCGCGGCCACCTTGTCCGCGGGGTCGGGCAGGCGAAGGGCCTCCAGGGCACGCAGACGGGGATGAAGGGGGTGCATGCCTAGAATTCTAGGAATCCCCCACATCCACCATCCCACGGAGACGAACACATGGCCCTCTACGAACTCGACGGCGTGGCGCCGCAACTCGGCGAAGGCGCCTGGGTGGCCGACAGCGCGCAGGTGATCGGCAACGTGAGGATGGCCGAGGACAGCAGCGTCTGGTTCGGCGCCGTGCTGCGCGGCGACACCGAGACGCTGACCATCGGCCGCAATAGCAATATCCAGGATCTCTCGGTGCTGCACGCCGACGTCGGCTGCCCGCTGACCATCGGCGAGAACGTGACGGTCGGCCACCAGGTGATGCTGCACGGCTGCACCATCGGCGACAACTCGCTGATCGGCATCCAGGCCGTGGTCTTGAACAATGCCCGCATCGGCCGCAACTGCATCGTCGGCGCCGGCAGCGTGGTGACGGAGGGCAAGGAGTTCCCGGACAACTCCCTCATCATCGGCGCGCCGGCCAAGGTGGTGCGCACGCTGGACGACGCGGCCGCCGAGAAGCTGCGCCAGAGCGCGGAACACTACGTGGACAACGCCCGACGCTTCGCGAAGGGCCTGAAGAAGATCGGCTGACCCCCTTGAGCGAACTGCACACCTTCCTTTTCGACGGCCTGCCGGTGCGCGGCATGCTGGTGCGCTTGGACTCGGCGTGGCAGGAGATCCTTGCGCGGCGCGCCTCCAACACGCACACCGGCGCCTATCCCGAGCCGGTGGCCGAGCTGCTGGGCGAGATGGCCGCCGCCTCGGTGCTGATGCAGTCGAACATCAAGTTCCAGGGCTCGCTGATCCTGCAGGTCTTCGGCGACGGGCCGGTCAAGCTGATGGTGGCCGAGGCGCAGCCGGACCTGAGCGTGCGCGCCACGGCCAGCGTGGTGGGCGAGGTGGCGTCGGATGCGCGCCTGCCCGACCTGGTGAACGTGGGCAACAAGGGCCGCTGCGCCATCACCCTGGACCCGAAGGAGCGCCTGCCCGGCCAGCAGCCCTACCAGGGCGTGGTGCCGCTGTTCGGCGACCGGGGCGAGAAGCTCGGCCGCCTGTCGGAGGTGCTGCAGCACTACATGCTGCAGAGCGAGCAGCTCGACACCACGCTGGTGCTGGCGGCCGACGCCAAGGTGGCGGCCGGCCTGCTGATCCAGCGCCTGCCGCTGGCGGGCACCGCCAACCTGGCGGGCCGCGCCGGCGAGCGCGACGAGGACCACATCGGCCGCAACGAGGACTACAACCGCATCGCCATCCTGGCCGCCAGCCTGACCCGCGAGGAACTGCTGACGCTGGACACCGAGACCATCCTGCGCCGCCTGTTCTGGGAAGAGAAGCTGCTGCGCTTCGAGCCGCGCACCGGCATGCTGGGCCCGCGCTTCGCCTGCACCTGCAGCCGCGAACGCGTGGCGAACATGCTGCGCGGCCTGGGCGAAGCCGAGGCCAAGGACATCCTGGCCGAGCGCGGGCAGATCGAGGTGGGCTGCGACTTCTGCGGCAAGCAGTACCGCTTCGACGCGGTGGACGCGGCGCAGCTGTTCACCGCGCCCGGCGGGCAGGTGCCGGGCAGCAGCGTGGTGCAGTAGCTGCTGCCGCTCAGCCGCCCCTGCCGGCGATCAGGTCGGTGAAGAGGCGGTGCTCGCAGCGCGGATCGGAGCAGCGCTCGCAGCCGCCCGTCCGGCCGCGCGCGGCGGCGGGATCGCCGGGCGCCGCATCGTCGATGGCGCCAACCCGGCGTTCGATCGCGCGCCAGGCGCCGGCCAGCCGGGCCGCGGCATCGCGGCCGTGCACCACGGCGTAG
>NZ_JBIQNC010000060.1:0-8785 GCF_044462705.1 Xenophilus sp. | reverse complement strand
TCGGGCTCCGGCTACTTCGCGATCTGGACCAGCACTTCGTTGGGCTTGACCATGCCCAGCTCCTGCCGGGCACGCTCCTCGACCATCTCCATGCCTTCCTGCAGGTCCTTGACCTCGGAGGCCAGCCGCTCGTTGGCAGCCTGCGCCTTGGCGTTGGCCTCCTTCTGCACGGCCAGCTTGCGCTCCAGGGCCGACGTCTCCGGCACGCTCCCGCGGCCGGTCCAGAGCTGGAACTGCAGCAGGGCCAGCAGGATGGCCAGGACCACCGGAACGACGAAGCGGGAGCGCATGGGGCCCGGGCCGCGCGGAAAAAGCCGCGCGCCTTACTTGAGGTTGTAGAAGGCGGCGCGGCCGGGATAGGCGGCGACGTCGCCCAGGTCTTCCTCGATGCGCAGCAGCTGGTTGTACTTGGCCATGCGGTCCGAGCGCGAGAGCGAGCCGGTCTTGATCTGGCCGGCGTTGGTGCCCACCGCGATGTCGGCGATGGTGGAGTCCTCGGTCTCGCCCGAGCGGTGGCTGATGACGGCCGTGTAGCCGGCGCGCTTGGCCATCTCGATGGCGGCGAAGGTCTCGGTCAGCGTGCCGATCTGGTTGATCTTGATGAGGATCGAGTTGGCGATGCCCTTGTCGATGCCTTCCTTCAGGATCTTCGTGTTGGTGACGAACAGGTCGTCGCCCACCAGCTGCACCTTCTGGCCCAGGCGTTCGGTCAGGTGCTTCCAGCCGTCCCAGTCGCCCTCGGCCATGCCGTCCTCGATGCTGATGATCGGGTACTTGTCGCACCAGCTCGCCAGCATGTCGGTCCAGCTCGCGGCCGACAGCTGCAGCCCGCCTTCGCCGGCCAGCACGTACTGGCCGTCCTTGTAGAACTCGCTGGCGGCGCAGTCCAGGCCCAGGGCGATCTGCTCGCCGGCGGTGTAGCCGGCCTTGTCGATGGCTTCCAGGATGAGCTGGATCGCCGCCTCGTGGTTCTGCACGTTCGGCGCGAAGCCGCCCTCGTCGCCCACGGCGGTGGGCATGCCGCGCGAATCGATGATCTTCTTGAGTGCGTGGAACACCTCGGCCCCGTAGCGCAGCGCCTCGCGGAAGCTGGGCGCGCCCACCGGGATGATCATGAACTCCTGCAGGTCCAGGCTGTTGTTGGCGTGGGCGCCGCCGTTGATGACGTTCATCATCGGCACCGGCAGCTGCATGCCGCCCATGCCGCCGAAGTAGCGGTACAGCGGCAGGCCCGATTCCTCGGCCGCCGCGCGCGCCACCGCCATCGAGACCGCCAGCGTCGCGTTGGCGCCCAGGCGGCTCTTGTTGTCGGTGCCGTCCAGGTCCAGCAGGGTCTTGTCGAGGAAGGCCTGCTCGGAGGCGTCCAGGCCCAGAACGGCCTCGGAGATCTCGGTGTTGATGTGCTCCACGGCCTTGAGCACGCCCTTGCCCAGGTAGCGGTCCTTGTCGCCGTCGCGCAGCTCGATGGCCTCGCGCGAACCGGTGGACGCGCCCGAGGGCACGGCCGCGCGGCCCATCGTGCCGCTTTCCAGCAGCACGTCGCATTCGACGGTGGGGTTGCCGCGGCTGTCGAGGATCTCGCGGCCGACGATGTCAACGATGGCACTCATGCATTGCTCTCCAAAGACAAGAAAATCACAGCCCTTCGACGACGACCATGCGCATGATGGCTGCGCCTTGGCGCGCCGCGCGCGCCTTGCCGTACTCGGGCGAGGTGTCGAAGCGCTTCGCCGCCTCGACGCTGGGGAACTTGAGGATCACGAGGCGCTGGGGTTGCCAGTCGCCCTCCAGCACCTCGACTTTGCCGCCGCGCACGCACACCTCGGCCCCGTGCGCCTGCATGGCGGCGCTGGACCACTTCTTGTACTCCTCGTACTGCGCGGGGTTGGTGACTTCGACGTTGGCGATGATGTAGGCGCTGGTCATGCTGTGAAGTTGTCTTCGAGGAAGGGAGTGGACTTGGTCACGCGGTCCAGCGCCACGAGCGTCTCCAGCAGCGCCTTCATGTGCTTCAGGGGCACGGCGTTGGGGCCGTCGGACAGCGCCCTGGTCGGGTCGGGGTGCGTTTCCATGAACAGGCCTGCCACGCCCACCGCCACCGCGGCGCGCGAGAGCACCGGCACGAACTCGCGCTGGCCGCCCGAGCTGGTGCCCTGGCCGCCCGGCAGCTGCACCGAGTGCGTGGCGTCGAACACCACCGGCGCGCCGGTCTCGCGCATGATCGCCAGGCCGCGCATGTCCGAGACGAGGTTGTTGTAGCCGAAGCTGGCGCCGCGCTCGCAGGCCATGAAGCTGTCTTCGGGCAGGCCCTTTTCCTTCGCGGCCGCGCGTGCCTTGTCGATCACGTTCTTCATGTCGTGCGGCGCGAGGAACTGGCCCTTCTTGATGTTGACCGGCTTGCCCGACTGTGCCGCGGCGCGGATGAAGTCGGTCTGGCGGCACAGGAAGGCGGGCGTCTGCAGCACGTCGACCACCTTGGCGGCCTCGGTGATGTCTTCCTCGGTGTGCACGTCGGTCAGCACCGGCAGGCCCAGCTCACGCTTGACCTTGGCGAGGATCGCCAGGCCCTTGTCGCGCCCCGGGCCGCGAAAGCTCGTGCCCGAGGAGCGGTTGGCCTTGTCGAAGCTGCTCTTGAAGATGAAGGGGATGCCCAGCGAGGCGGTGATCTCCTTGAGCGTGCCTGCCGTGTCCAGCTGCAACTGCTCGGACTCGACCACGCAAGGTCCGGCGATCAGGAAGAACGGCCGGTCGAGGCCGGCCTCGAATCCGCACAGCTTCATACGACAGCCTTCAGCGGCTGCTTGTCCGCGGCCTGGTGCTGCAGCGCCGCCTTGATGAAGGCGTTGAACAGCGGGTGCCCGGCCCAGGGCGTGGACTTGAACTCGGGGTGGAACTGCACGCCCATGTACCAGGGGTGCACGTCCTGCGGCAGCTCGACGATCTCGGTCAGGTGCTCGCGCTGGGTGAGGGCGGAGATCACCAGCCCGGCCTGGCGCAGCTGGTCGAGGTAGTTCACGTTGGCCTCGTAGCGGTGGCGGTGCCGCTCGGTCACCACGTCGCCGTAGATGCTGTGGGCCAGCGTGCCGGGCGCCACGTCGGAGCTCTGCGCGCCCAGGCGCATGGTGCCGCCCAGGTCGGACTTCTCGCTGCGCGTCTTGATGCTGCCGTCGGCGTCCTTCCACTCGGTGATGAGGGCGATGACGGGGCAGCTCGTGTCGGGGTCGAACTCGGTGCTGTTGGCGTTCTTCAGGCCGGCCACGTTGCGGGCGTACTCGATGGTGGCCACCTGCATGCCCAGGCAGATGCCCAGGTAGGGCAGCTTGTTCTCGCGGGCGAAGCGGGCGGCGCAGATCTTGCCCTCCACCCCGCGCTGGCCGAAGCCGCCGGGCACCAGGATGGCGTCGTACTTGCCCAGGCGCGAGACGTTGTCGGGCTGGATGGTCTCGGAATCGACGTAGTCGATCTTCACCCGCGCATGGTTCTTCAGGCCGGCGTGGCGCAGCGCCTCGTTCAGCGATTTGTAGCTGTCGGACAGGTCGACGTACTTGCCGACCATGGCGATGGTGACTTCCTTCTGCGGGTGCTCGACCTCGTAGACCAGGTCGTCCCAGCGCTGCAGCTTGGCCGGCGGCGTGTTCAGGCGCAGCTTGTCGCAGATCAGGCCGTCCAGGCCCTGCTCGTGCAGCATGCGCGGCACCTTGTAGATGGTGTCCACGTCCCACATCGAGATCACGCCCCACTCGGGCACGTTGGAGAACAGCGAGATCTTCGCGCGCTCCTCGTCGGGGATCGGCCGGTCGGCGCGGCACAGCAGCGCGTCGGCCTGGATGCCGATCTCGCGCAGTTTCTGCGCGGTGTGCTGGGTCGGCTTGGTCTTCAGCTCGCCGGCGGCCGCGATGTAGGGCAGGTAGCTCAGGTGCACGAAGGCGCTGTTGTTGGAGCCGGCCTTCAGGCTCATCTGGCGCACCGCCTCCAGGAAGGGCAGCGACTCGATGTCGCCCACCGTGCCGCCGATCTCGACGATGGCCACCTGCACCTCGTGCGGCGTGCCGACGCCGGCGCCGCGCTTGATGTAGTCCTGGATCTCGTTGGTGACGTGCGGGATCACCTGCACCGTCTTGCCCAGGTAGTCGCCGCGGCGCTCCTTCTCCAGCACCGACTTGTAGATCTGGCCGGTGGTGAAGTTGTTGGCCTTGCGCATGCGCGTCGTGATGAAGCGCTCGTAGTGGCCGAGGTCGAGGTCGGTCTCGGCCCCGTCGTCGGTGACGAACACCTCGCCGTGCTGGAACGGCGACATGGTGCCGGGGTCGACGTTGATGTAGGGATCGAGCTTGATGAGGGTGACAGTCAGGCCGCGGGATTCGAGGAGGGCGGCCAGCGAGGCAGAGGCGATTCCCTTGCCCAGGGAGGACACCACACCACCGGTGACGAAGACGTATTTGGTCATTGCCTTGTGGCGAACGCGCAGGTTCGGCAGTGGGAAATTGCAATTGTATAGGCGGTGCCTGCGCCCCGAGGCGCCCCCGCTGCTACAGTGCGCGCCATGCTGGATCTCGCAGGCAAGCACATCCTCCTGGGCCTCACCGGCGGCGTGGCCTGCTACAAGTCGGCCGAGCTGTGCCGCCTGCTGGTCAAGGCCGGCGCCACCGTGCAGGTGGTGATGACGGAGGCGGCCGGCCAGTTCATCACGCCGGTGACCATGCAGGCGCTGTCGGGCCGGCCGGTCTACACCTCGCAGTGGGACGCGCGCGAGCCCAACAACATGCCGCACATCAACCTCGGCCGCGAGGCCGACGCGATCGTGCTGGCACCGGCCAGCGCCGACTTCATCGCCCGGCTGGTGCAGGGCCGCAGCGACGAGTTGCTGAGCCTGCTGTGCCTGGCCCGCCCGATGGAGCGGGTGGCGCTGCTGGTGGCGCCCGCGATGAACCGCGAGATGTGGGCGCACCCCGCCACCCAGCGCAACCTGCGCCAGCTCGACGCCGACGGCGCCCGCGTGCTGGGCGTGGGCAACGGCTGGCAGGCCTGCGGCGAGACCGGCGACGGCCGCATGCTGGAGCCGGCCGAGCTGCTCGAGGAGATCGTCGCGCACTTCCAGCCCAAGGCGCTGGCGGGCGAGCACGTGGTCGTCACCGCCGGCCCCACCTTCGAGGCGATGGACCCGATCCGCGGCATCACCAACCATTCCTCCGGCAAGATGGGCTTCGCCATCGCCCGCGCGGCCCGCGAGGCCGGGGCCCGCGTGACCCTGGTGGCCGGGCCGGTGCACCAGCCGACGCCGCGCGGCGTGTCGCGCGTCGACGTGCTGTCGGCCGAACAGATGCTGCAGGCGGCGCAGGGTGCGGTGCAGGACGCCACCGTCTTCGTCGCCACCGCCGCGGTGGCCGACTGGCGCCCGGCCGACCAGTCTGCGCACAAGATCAAGAAGGACGGCAGCGGCCAGCCGCCGGTACTGCGCTTCGTCGAGAACCCGGACATCCTGCTCGCCATCGCGCGCACGCCCCGCGCGCGGGAGGGCGCCCTGTTCTGCGTCGGCTTCGCCGCCGAGAGCGAGAACCTGGTGGAGCACGCCAAGGCCAAGCGCGAGCGCAAGGGCATTCCGCTCCTGGTGGGCAACATCGGCCCGCTCACCTTCGGGCAGGACGACAACGCGCTGCTGCTGGTCGACGCCGCCGGCGTGCGCGAACTGCCGCGCGCACCCAAGCTGCAACTGGCGCGCGAACTGGTGGCCGAGGTGGCCGCCCGTCTGCCGCGCCCGCGGCCCGCGCCATGAACCCGGACTGGAACACCCCGCCGGGCGGCGACTTCGTGCGCTACGTGGAGCAGCTCACGGCCCGCGCGCTGGCCACGGCCGCCCGATCGGGCGGCGCGGTGCTGCTGGGTGACGACGACGCAACGCCGCCGCCGGTCGCCGCCCGCGTGCTGGAGCCGCCGCGCCCCGCTGCCGCGAAGAAGCAGCCGGACGCCGCCGCGCCGAAGCGGCCCGCCCACCTGGGGCTGAAGCTGCTGATCGGCTGGGCCATCGTCGTCGGCCTGTTCGCCTCCGGCCATGCCGGCCTGTGGACCCTGGCCCTGTTCGCCGCCGCGCTGTGGTTTGTCGGATCGCGGTTCAAGCGCCTGCTGACCGGGTTCGCCGAGACGGCGAAGGCCGAGGCGCGGCGACGCCAGGCCGGGCGCGGCAAGCTGCCCGGCTGAATTCCTCCAAGACGGAAGACAAGGGACCCATGAAGATCGACGTGCGCGTGCTCGACCCCCGGATGGCAGAGCACCTCCCGCAATACGCCACACCCGGCAGCGCCGGCCTGGACCTGCGCGCCTGCCTGGCCGAGCCCCTGACCCTGGCGCCCGGCGCCTGCGAGCTGGTGGGCACCGGCATCGCCATCCACCTGGCGGACGCCGGCTACGCCGCGCTGATCCTGCCGCGCTCGGGCCTGGGCCACAAGCACGGCATCGTGCTGGGCAACCTGGTGGGCCTGATCGACAGCGACTACCAGGGCGAGCTGAAGATCAGCGCCTGGAATCGTGGCCGCGAGCCCTTCGTCATCCAGCCCCTGGAGCGGCTGGCGCAACTGGTGGTGGTGCCGGTGCTGCAGGCGCAGTTCAATCTGGTCGACGAATTCCCGCCGAGCGAGCGCGGCGAGGGCGGATACGGCTCCACCGGCACGCGCTGAGCCGCCGTTGCCGCGCCGTTGCATCGGTGAGCAGCAGGTAAAGGCCGGAACCGCCGCCGCCGGCCCGGCTCCGATGGAGGTTGACCCGTCATCGCCGCGCGCCCGGCGGCGTTGATGACAGGCAAGGTGAATTGCGGGCCGCATGCCCGCGCGTGGAGTTGAACATCATGTCCAGGCTGACCCGTCCTCTTTCCGTTGCCGCCGCCGTGGTGGCGGCCTCCCTGCTGGCCACCGCCTGCGTGGCGCCGGCGCCCTACTACTACCCGGCCTACCACCCGGGCTATGCGCAGCCGTACCCGGCCGCCGGCGCCTATCCGGCTCAGGTGGCGCCCACCGGCTACGTCGAGTACGGGCAGGTGGCGAACATCGAGGTGGTGCAGGGTCGCACCGCCGGCTACGGCCCCACCGGCGGGGGCGCCATCGCCGGCGGCCTGATCGGCGGCGTGGTGGGCAACCAGATCGGTCACGGCAGCGGCCGCGCCGCCGCCACCGCGCTGGGCCTCATCGGCGGGGCGCTGGCAGGCAACGCCATCGAGGCGCAGACCAACGCGCCGCGCGTCTACCAGAGCTACCGCATCTCGGTGCAGACGGACCACGGCGCCTACCGTGTCTTCGACGTGCCGCACCCCGGCGACCTGCGCATCGGCGACCGGGTGCGGATCGAGAACGGCCAGATCTCAAGGTACTGAGTGCCCCCAGGGCCGGGCTGCGCCCAGCCCGCCCCCCGTGGGGGGCAAGAAAACTTGGGGCGGCCCGGCGTTTTCTTGAGAGCCGCCCGGCAGCCGGCGGCTCAGTGCAGTTGCCGGCCGCCCGGCGCCATCGGCTCGACGCGGAAGAAGCCGGTGCCGGCGGTGCCGCGGCCGATCTCCTCTTCCGTCGCCTCGCGCACCGAGCGCACGGTGAGCGACAGGCGCAGGGCGATGCCGGCCAGCGGGTGGTTGCCGTCCAGCACCAGGTGGTCCGGGTAGATCTCGGCCACGGTGTACAGGCCCTGTTTCGGGATCCCGGCGCTCACGCCCTGCGGCAGCGCGGCGCCGTCGAATGTCATGCCTTCCTCCACCTCGGCCGGGAAGAGGGCGCGCGGCTCCAGGAAGAGCAACTGGTCGTCGAAGTCGCCGAAGGCCTGCTCGGGCTCCAGGTGCAGCGAGACCACGTCGCCCGCCTTGTGGCCCTGCAGCGCCTGCTCGATGGCGTCGAAGAGGTCGTTGCCGCCGACCAGGAATTCCACCGGCTCGTCGAGCACGTCGAGCGTGTCGCCCAGGGTGTCCTTGAGCGTCCAGGTCAGGCCGACCACGCATTGGGGGGTGATGTCCATGGACGAGAATTCTCCCACCATGGACATCACACGACCGCTGCCGCTGCTGGGCGGCCTGAGCCCCGAGCGCTTCATGCGCCGCCACTGGCAGAAGAAGCCCCTGCTGGTGCGCGGCGCCATGCCCGGCGTGCTGCCGCCGGTGCCGCGCGCGCGGCTGTTCGACCTGGCGGCCGCCGAGGACGTCGAGTCCCGCCTAGTGCAGCACGACGCGAAGCGCGGCTGGCAGTTGCGCCACGGGCCGTTCGCGCGGCGCGCGCTGCCGCCGCTCTCGCGCCCCGGGTGGACGCTGCTGGTGCAGGGCGTCGACCTGCACGACGAGGCGGCCCATGCGCTGCTGGCGCCGTTCGCCTTCCTGCCCGCGGCCCGGCTCGACGACGTGATGATCAGCTACGCCAGCGACGGCGGCGGCGTCGGCCCGCACTTCGACAGCTACGACGTGTTCCTGCTGCAGGTGAGCGGCCGGCGGCGCTGGTCGTGGGGGCGGCAGAAGGATCTCGCGCTGCGTCCCGGCCTGCCGCTGAAGGTCCTGGAGCACTTCGAGCCCGAGGACACGCAGGTGCTGCAGCCCGGCGACATGCTCTACCTGCCGCCGCGCTACGCGCACGACGGCGTGGCCGTGGGCGGCGACTGCATGACTTGCTCCATCGGCCTGCGCGCCGCGACCGATGCCGAACTGGCCGCCGACCTGCTGGTGCGCCTGGCCGATGCCGCCGGCGACGAGGCGGACGCCGGGCGCCGCTACGCCGACCCCGCGCAGGCGGCTGTGGAGGCCACCGGCGCCGTGCCCGAGGCGCTGCAG
>NZ_JBIQNC010000059.1:13490-23843 GCF_044462705.1 Xenophilus sp. | reverse complement strand
GTCTGCGGCGGCTCGGCGGTCTGGGCGGCGGCCGGTGCCGCGGCGGCCGCCAGGGCGGCGGCGGCCAGGGTGATGGGGAGGCGTCGGAAGGTCGTCAGGCCGGCAGCGTGCATCGGTCGGGAGAGAAGAATTGAATATGAACAAAAACCGTTCTCATTATCAAACGATTCAACCGCGCCGGCGAGTTTGTCAACGAATCGTTTCTCTCGAATGCGGCGCGGCGGAGGCGCCCGCCCCCTACCCCAGCATCAGCCAGTGGTTGTCCACCCGCAGCCCCTCGATGGCCAGGCCGTCCGCCGGCCGGGGCAGTTGCGCTGCGCCATCGCGCCCGCCGGCCCACAGCGCGGCGCCGCCGCGCCCGGTGGCCAGGGCGCAGGCCTCGGGCAGGGGCGCGAAGCCGTCCCAGCGGCCGTCGGCCTGCCACAGCGCCACGCCGTCGGCGCGCGGGCAGCTCACGGCGAAGCGGCCGGCGGCGAAGGCGATGTCGCCGCCGTAGCCGTTGAGCAGATGGCCGGCGCCGTGCGCCGTGAGCTGCCGGCCGTCGAAGCGCGCCAGCAGCGGCGCGGCGCGCCGGGCCGCGGCGTCCTCGTGCTCGGCCTGCAGGGCGATGCCGAGCACGCGCCGCCCGCTCGCCTCGCCCCAGGCGATGTGGCGCAGGCTGAGGCGCCGGTCGGCCAGCCGCCACTGGCCGAGCAGCCGGCCGTCGCCGACGGCCAGGCGCACCAGCGATGCATCCATGCGGTGCAGCTCGACCTTGACGCGGCCGGTCTCGGGCAGGGTCGGGATGCCGCCGTTGGCCACCAGCAGGCTGCCGTCGGCGTCTGGCAGCAGCTCGTGCGGGTCCATGCCGTGGGTCGGCCATTCGTCGATCTTCTCGAGCGAGGCCGCATCGCGCACGCCGACCAGGCCCTGCGCCGTCTCCAGGTCGGTCTCGGTGGTGTAGAGGTGCCGGCCGTCGGCGCTGGCGATGACATGGCCGTTGAAGGCGCGGCCGCCGTCGATCCAGTTCCAGGCCAGCGCCTTGCCGTCGGCCGCGCGCAGGCGCACCAGCCAGTCGCCCGGGCGGCGCGCGGCCGCCAGCAGCGTGCCGCCGGGCTCCGCCCAGACGCCGTGCGCGCGGGTGGGTACTTTCAGTGCCGAAGCGACGGCCATGCGCGTGCCCCGGCGCTCCAGCACGCCGACGCGCCAGCCGCCGGCGGCGTCCAGCGCCTCCCAGGCGGCGGCCATGCGCAGCGGGCCGTCGTCCTGCGCGCCCGCCGCCCAGGCGGCGGGCCCCGCGGCCGCGCCCAGCGCCGCGACCTGCGCCAGCCAGCGACGGCGGTTCGGCAGGGCCTCAATCACCGTCGCCATCCGAGAAGCCGATGGTGACGTCGAGCGCCGGCGCGACGTCGGCCTCGATGAGTTTCTTGAGGGCGCCCAGCTCCCTGACGGCCGGCGCCAGCGTGGCCGGCTGCGCCGGGTCGGCCTTCGCCATCGCCGCGTCGGCCTGGGCGAGCGCCCGGCCCAGCCGCTCGGCCAGCGGCCCCTGCCCGCGGGCGCGCAGCGCGTCGGCCACCGGCCCGCCCATGCCGCGCAGCGCCTCCCACTGGCCGGCCCAGGTGGCGCCGGTGGCGCCGCTGGCGGCGCGCTGGAAGGCCGGCGGCCGGCTGCCCGTCTCGGCCGCCTTGAGCGGCTTGTCGATCTGCGTCCAGCGCAGGCGCTCGACGCCGCCGAGCCACTGGTTGATGAGTTCCTGCAGGGCTAGGTAGGTCTTCGTGTGGTCGTCGGCCCAGGGCGTGGCCGCCTGCTGCGCGAAGTCGGCGGCGATGGCGCCGGCCTCGCGCTGCAGGTCGGCCGCCACCTCGCGGGTGTAGCGGCAGCCGGGCGAACCCGGCTGCGGCGCGTGCGTCCACAGCAGCCATTCCAGTGCGGGCAGGCCCTTGGCGGGGGTGCCGATGCGCTCCATCGCCTCGGGGCCGCTGGGTGCGGCCTTGATGGCCCGCTCGATGGTGGCCGGGCGCGTGGGGTTGAAGTCCAGCGCGGTGAGCGCGCGGCGCTTGACCAGCGGGCCGACGGCCACGCCGGCCAGGCGGTCCCAGGCGGCGGTGGTGCGCAGCCACTGCGCGCGCGCCGCCTCCAGGCCGGCGGCGCCCTGGGCCGCCTCGCCCTCGCACCAGCGGGCCACCGCACCGGTCAGCTCGGCGGATTCGCGGGCGAAGGCCTGCGCGGCGGGCGCCAGGCGCGTGGCGTAGGCGGCCGAGAGCATGTCGACCGTGCCCGGCCGGGGCGCCGGCACGGGATCGGGGACCTGGGCCCGCGCGCCGCCCATCAGGACGGCCCCGAGGACCAGGGCGCAGCAGGCGGCGCGGCGGTGCAGGCCGGATCGCCTGCGGCTGGGTGCCGGTGTCATCGGGAACGCTCCATTCGATTGGTTCACAGCGAGTTGACGAAGCGCACCAGCGCCTCGCGCTCGGCCTTGTCCATGCGCAGCACCGCCTCGCGCGCGTCGCGCGCCTCGCCGTCGTGCCAGAGGATGGCCTCCAGAACGCCGCGGGCGCGGCCGTCGTGCAGCAGGCGCTGGTGGCCGTTGACCTCGGGGATCAGGCCGATGCCCCACAGCGGCGGCGTCTTCCAGTCGCGCCCGCCGGCCAGGAAGTCGGGCCGCCCGTCGGCCAGCCCCTCGCCCATGTCGTGCAGCAGCAGGTCGGTGTAGGGATGGATGGTCTGGCCGGTCAGGGCACGGCTGGTGACCTGCTCGGACAACGGCGGGAACAGCGCGCCGGCGGTGGTGTAGCTGGGCCGGTGGCAGGTGGCGCACTGCGCCTGCCGGAAGAGCTGCTGGCCCTTGAGCACCTGCGCGTCGCGCGCATCGCGCCGGGCCGGCGGCGCCACCGTGGCCTGGTAGAAGACCACGTCGCGGAAGGTCTTGTCGTCGATCTCGGGCGCCTTGCCCTGGGCGCCGCGCGGCGCGGCAGCGCAGGCCTTCTGCGCCGGGGTGCAGCCCTCCTCCGGGAAGGCGGTGGAGGTGATGCCGATGTCGTCGCGGAAGGCCGCGCCCGTCTGGTGCGCCAGCGTGGCGGCGTTGGCCTTCCAGCCGAAGCGGCCGATCAGCACCTGCTGCGAGGGCGCGTCCCACACGCGGTTGACGCGCCCCTTGATCGGGCCGGGCGCCGCCGCCTGCTCGCGGGCGTTGCGCTCGATCTCGGCGGCCGGAATCAGCTCCAGCAGCCCCACGCCGATGACCTGCGGTGCGATGCGCGGGCCGAGCATGGTGCCCTTGGCCAGCGGGCCGTGCGCCAGCCGGCTGAGGCGGTAGTCGGGCTTGAGCAGTTCGTACGGCGTGCCGTCGGCGAAGCGCCCGCGCACGGTGGTGTAGCGGATGTCGACGCGGCCCTCGGGCGGCACGCCCTGCACCGCGAAGTTCTGGAACTGGCCGCCGTAGGTCGGCTCGTCCACCGGCCCGCCGTGCGGCCCCTGCCCCGGCACCGACAGGCGCATCAGCAGGGCCACCGGCTGCTCGGACAGCCCGCGCGTGAAGTCCGGCGGCTGGCCGCGCCCGTCCTGCACGTGGCAGCCGCCGCAGGAGCGCGCGTTGAACAGCGGCCCCAGCCCGTCGCGCGCCTTGGTGGAGGCCGGCGCCTGCACCCAGTTGCGGCGGAAGAAGGAGTTGCCGATGACGAAGCGCGTGCGCTCCGCATCGGGCAGGTTGGCGGCCGGGAAGGAGAAGGCGTTGCGCCCCGTGGCATGCACCGTGGCGGCGCCGCCGGTGCGCTCCTCCTCGGAAACCTCCGCCTCGGCGGTCGCGACGGCCGCGGGCGGCAGGCCCATGAACGCCGCGGCGGCGCCCATCGCGGCCAGCCGGCGCCGCCGCCATCGGGGTGCGGGCCTGCTCACTCCGGGTTGACCAGCGTCAGGCGCGTGATGCCGATGGCACCGGCCGCCTCGACGATGTCCTTGCTCTGCTGCGTCAGGCTGTCGATCGCCTTCTGCACGCGCTGGCGGCCCGGGGCGTCCTTGCCGCCGACGATCTCGCGGTCGAAGGGCGCCTGGATGCCCTCGGTGGCCGCCACCGAGGCGGCGATCTGCGCCGTCGCGCGCTCGGCCAGCGCCGCGTTCTTCGCCGCCACCAGGTCGCGCAGCGAAGGCCCGCTCAGCGTGCTGCCGTCGCGCCGCTGGTAGCTGCCCGTCCACACGTTCTGGATGCCTTTGGCGTTGGCCACCGCGTCGCGGTGCGTGTTGTCGGAGAAGCAGGAGTGCTCGTCCTCCTGGTCCTGGCTGGCCAGGGCGACCTCCAGCCGCTCGCCGGCCAGTTCGCCGCGCGAGAGCGAGCCCAGGCCCACCAGCATCCTGCGCAGCGACTCGTTGCCGCCGCGCTCGAACTTCGCGCGGTAGTTGTTCTTCTGGCCCGGCGCCCAGGCGCGCACCAGGAAGCGCAGGTCGTCCACCAGCAGCTCGGTCACCACCGTCAGGTACTGGCGGCGGCGGTCGGCGTTGGGCGTCTTGCCGTCCACGAAGTCCTCGAAGGAGCGGTTGCCGGGGCCGGTCTCGCTCAGGTCCTGGCCCCACAGCAGGAACTCGATGGCGTGCCAGCCGGTGGCGATGTTCTCCTCGCCGTCCTTCTCGTTCAGGCCGGCGAGCTGCTGCTTGGTGATCTTCACCTTGCGGTCGTTGATGATGCCGGCCGTCGGATTGCCCTCGACCGAATCGACATACGACTCGTCCATCGGCCAGGCGTTGATGCGGCCTTCGGGGCCCTTGTCGTCGTCGATGGGGCCGCCGTAAAAGCGGAAGGCCTCGGTCTGGCCGTAGAACTCGCGCGCCTCCAGCCAGGCCTTGCGCGCTGCTTCCAGGCCGGCCTGCGAGGGCGCGGCGGTGAAGGCGGCGATCGCCTTCTGCAGCGCCTGCGCGCCGGCCAGCGAATCCTCGTAGCCTGCGTGCACGAGCCGGGCGTAGTGCGCCACCACGCGCGCCGGCGTGGCCGCGGCCGGCGCCGCCTGCGCGGCGGGCTGCTGCTGCGCCAGCGCCTGCGGCGGCGCGAACAGCGGGACGGTCAGGGTCGAGACGGCCAGGGCCAGGGCCAGGGGCTTCATGCAGCGCTCCTCCAGGATTGAGTGATGGATGCGGGGCGGGCCGGCAGGCGGCAACCCCGGGCCGGCGCGGTGCGGCGCACGGTGGAGCGCGGGATTCTATTTACGAGTAATTCTCAATTTGGCAATTCCACCCACCGGCGGACGCCTATTGGCCGGCGCGCTCGCCGGCGGCGGCCGATACCAGGTCGGGCCGGGGCAGCCAGACCTCGAGCGTGCCCGGCGTCGGCACCAGCCGCGCCGGCAGGGCGCGCAGTTGCCAGGCGCCGCCCACCGGGCTGGGCAGGCGCTGCGCCATCAGCCGTGCGCAGGCCTGCGAGCCGGCGTCATGCCAGAGGATGGTGGGCCGCGCATAGCCCGCCGGCGGCGCGCGGCCGGCCGCGCGGGCGCTGGCCAGCACGTCCTCCACCGGCGGCACGACGGCGCCCAGCCGCCGCCACGGCTGGCGCATCGACGCGGCCTGCGCCTGCTGCGCCGGGCCGTGGATCTGGATGTAGACGCGCCGGCCGCGGCAGGCGTCCGGCGACACGGGCTCGGGTGCCGGCGGTGCGGCCGCGGTGGGAGGCGCGGGCGCCCAGGACGGGGAGGACGGCGATGCAGGCACCGGCATCGCGGACGGCGCGGATGGCGCCGGCAGCGCGCCCTCGCCTTCCGGCGCGACCACGACGGCGGCCTCGCGGAAGCGCACCTCGAACGGCGCTTGCAGCCGCTTCCACAGCGCCTCGGCCAGCGTGCTGGCGCCGGACGCGAAGCCGCTGCAGTTGGCCTGCGGCGGCGTGGCGCCGGAGTAGTCGCGCGCCCAGTAGCGCGGCGCGCAGGCCGCCGGCTGCGCCGACTGCAGGCAGTCGATGCCGCTGCCGGGGTCGAGCAGCCGCGCGCAGGCCGGGCTGCTGCTCAGGCCCGAGGGCGAGGCGGCGGCGCCGGCCTTGTCCAGCGCCTCGCGGCAGGCGGCGCGGGCGTCGTCCACGATGCGCACCGAGAGACGGAAGTTCGCCAGGAAGTTCTCGCTACCCTGCCGGCACAGCAGGTCGCCGGTGCGCAGCAGCTCGGCCGCCAGCGAGGCCGGCGCCTCGCCCGGCGGCGCGTCCACGCGCAGGCGCGACCAGCGCTCGGTGAGGTCCTTGAAGGCCAGGCTCTGCGCCTGCTGCTTCTGCGCCGTCTGCGTGCGCCAGGCCTCGATGCCCTGCCAGGCTGCCACGCCCAGCGTCAGGGCCGTGCCCAGCCCGAGCGAGGCGGTGACCGCGCCGGCGCGCAGCACCCGCGCCTGCAGCCGGGTGGCGGCTGCGGCCGCCACACCCGCCACCGAAGCCTCGCCGGCGGCGGAGGGCTTGGCGGCCGCTGCCTCGGCCGGCGGCGCGGCGGGCGCGGCCGCCTGGCCGTCGTCCGGCATGAAGAGGCCCTCCACGCCCTGCGCCAGCCGCGTCAGCGTCACGCCTTCGAGCCGCCGGCCGATCTCGGTGCCCAGGCGGAAGTAGCTTTCCCACTGCGCCTCGTCGAAGAACTGGTCGGTGGTGGGCTGCTGCGGAAAGAGCGGGTTGGCGGCCTTGAAGTTGACCAGGTCCACCGGCAGCGCCGCCGACATGTTGGGCTTGACCAGCACCAGCCGGCCGGTGCGGCCGCTGGCGTAGGTGACTTCGGCCAGCGCCAGGCAGGCCTGGCTGTTCTGCGAGGTCAGGTCGCCCAGCGAGCCGAAGACACCGTCGATGCCCACGCCCGCGTCGGTGCACGGCTTGAGGAAGCAGATGTCGGCGTGCAGGTCGATGCGCGCGCGGCGGATCAGGTTCTCGACGTCGCAGAAGCGGTATTGCGGGTCGGCGCCGCAGTCGGCGATGACGATGAGCTGCGCCTCCTGCTGCAGCAGCGCGTAGGCGCCGGTGTTCTCGAAGTGCCCGCCGTCGCTCAGGTACCAGTCGGGCGAACTGCTGCCGGGAAAGGCGCCGATGCACTCGAACAGCAGGAAGCGCGTCTTGCGCAGCGGCGCGAAGCGCCGGCGGCGGCCCGCACCGAGTTGCGCCACGCCGGCGGCCACGCTGTTCCACCAGTAGCCCAGGCGCAGGCCCGCGAACATCGACAGCGCCGCCAGCCCGCGCCGCGTGAGCCGGCCCAGCCCCGGCGCGAAGGCCGCGCCGGAGATCGCGGCCCAGGCGCCCAGCGTCAGCGCGCCGTCGCCGCGTGCCTGCGCCCACGGCGCGCCGCCGGCCTGCATCCACGCCTGCGGGCCGATCACCAGCGGCAGGCTCTTGCGGTCGCGGTTGAACAGGCGCTGCTTCGGGTCGTGCGTCTGGTTGATGCACACGTTGACCAGGTGCACCGGCCCGCCGCGGCGGTGCGGCGCGTAGGCCTGCATGGGCAGGTCGTCGTCGGCGTGGACCTGCCCCACCGGCACCTCCGGCGGGCCGAGCACCGGCGCGGGCGAGAGCGGATCGCCGCCCAGCCGGCCGGCGTTGGCGGCGCCCAGGTAGCCGCGCACGATGCGCGCCTTGTAGAACATGTGCAGCGACGACAGGTTGAGGAAGGCGAAGTTGCGCCCGGTGAGCAGCGCATAGGCCAGCGCGCCGCCACCCACCAACGCCAGCCACACCCAGCCGCGCCCGAAGTCCAGGCCCTGCGGCTGGAACACGGGCCGCAGCACCGCCGCGTACACCACGCCCACCCACCAGGCGGCCAGGCAGAAGGCCACCGCCAGCCCGGCCAGGCTGGCCAGCCCCATCGCGAAGCGCCCGCCCAGGCCCGGCATCTGGCGCTGGCCGCCCAGCAGCACCGGCAGCACCGCGCGCAGGCCGGCCGCCGCGGCCAGCAGCCAGCCGCCCCAGGAGGCGCGCGTCTCCCGGGTGTGGACGGCGAACCACCAGCCTGTCCAGTCCAGCAGGCCGAGCAGCACGATCGCGGCGCTCCAGGTCAGCAGCGTCGCCAGCGCGTCGGTCAGCCGGTTGCGCAGCGTGCCGGCGCCGCGCGGGTCGCGGTGCAGCACGAACACGGCCGCGCTCGCCACCACCCAGGCGGCGGCGAAGGCCACGAACAGCGGCACCAGCCAGGGCGGCGCGCCGAAGTGCGCCTGCAGCAGCGGCCGCAGCCACCAGGCGGCGGCGCCCGCCAGCGCCCACAGGCCGAGCTGCCAGGCCAGGAAGGCGCGCGACGGCCGCTCGCGCACCGACCAGTACGCCTGCGCCAGCACGATCGACAGCACCCAGGGCACCACCAGCAGCAGCCACAGCGTCGGCAGCCGCGTGGCCAGCAGCGCCGGCGCGGGCACGGCGGCGGCCGTCTCGGCGCCGTCCAGGTCGACCACCGCCGCCATGCCCTCCCAGGCCAGCAGGTTGACCAGCGCCAGCAGCGCGCCGGCCAGCAGCGCGGCCACGGCGATCTCGATGTGCGTGCCCAGCAGGTTGCGCAAGTACAGCGCGACGGCGAAGAAGGTATCGCGCAGGCCGCCGGGGATGAGGTAGCGGCCGTTGGCGCGCAGCCACCAGCCCAGGCGCACCTGGTCCATCTCGGCCAGGCCGCCCTCGATGGCGCGCATGTCGTCGGCCGAGGCGGCGCGGGTGCACAGCCGGCCCCAGGCGGCGCCCGCGTAGCCGCCGCCGGAAACGGTGGAGACGATGTCGAAGCGCAGCAGCTGCCGCCGGCGCGCCAGCGCCTTGAGCAGCCCCAGGCAGAAAGTGGCGCTGCGGATGCCGCCGCCGGACAACGCCAGCCCCCAGGGCCCGTGCCCGTCGTCGCGACCGTACAGCGCCTCGCGGCGCTGCCGGACCATGTGCGCGATCGTCTCGTCCATCAGCGGCAGCCAGAGCCGGCAATGGTCCACGGATCGCGCCGCGGCACCATTGCGCAAACGGTCTATGGCGGCGGGTCTGCCACCGCGTGGGGAGGCGCCCCGGCGACAAAAAAACGCGACGCAGCGAAACACGGCTGCAACGCGGCGGCAACCGCCTTCACGCATCATCGCGCCATGCCGACGCCCCCTGCCCCGCCCGCCGATCCGCCGCCGCCCGCTTCTTCCGCACCCGCGACAGGCGGCGGCTGGCGCCGGCTGCGCGGCGGCTGGATGGTCGCCGCGGCCTGCGTCGCGGGCTGCGCCGCCGCGGCGCCGGAGGACGACATCCGCCGCCTGGTCGCCTCGCCGCAGTACTCGGCGGCCGACGGGCGCTTCCGCAACCTGCCCAACCCCGACGCGCGGGCCTCGCGCAACGCGGCGCTGATCTGGACGCGCTTCCTGTTCGGCACCAAGCAGGACACGGTGCCGGTGGACCCGATCCCGGTGCAGGCCCTCGCACGCGCGCAGCTCGACGCGCTGCCGGCCGGCGCCAACCACGTCGTGCGCCTGGGCCACTCGTCGCACCTGCTCAAGCTGCAGGGCCGCTATTGGCTGATCGATCCGGTGTTCGGCGAGCGCGTCTCGCCCTTCAGCTTCGCCGGGCCGCGGCGCTTCCACCCCTCGCCGCTGGCGCTGGAGGCGCTGCCGCCGATCGAGGGCCTGGTGCTCTCGCACGACCACTACGACCACCTGGACCGGCCCACCATCGAGCACCTGCGCAATTCGGTGCAGCGCTACTTCGTGCCGCTGGGCGTGGCGGCGCGGCTGGTGCAGATGGGCGTGGCGCGCGAGCGCATCACCGAGTTCGACTGGTGGCAGGCCGCCGAGCACGCGGGCGTGCGGCTGACCGCCGCGCCGGCCCAGCACTTCTCGGGCCGCAGCCTGACCGACCGCGACACGACGCTGTGGGCCTCGTGGGTGCTGGAAGCCGGCGGCCAGCGCATCTTCTTCAGCGGCGACTCGGGCTACTTCCCCGGCTTCAGGGAGATCGGCCAGCGCCTGGGCCCGATGGACCTGGCGCTGATGGAGAACGGCGCCTACAACGCCGACGACTGGCCCTCGGTCCACATGACGCCGGAGCAGTCGGTGCAGGCCTTCGAGGACGTGCGGGGCAAGGTGCTGTACGGCGTGCACAACAGCACCTTCGACCTGGCCTTCCACCCCTGGCGCGAGCCGATGGAGCGGCTGGCCGCGCTGGCCGGGCAGCGCGGGGTCGAGCTGGCCACGCCGGTGATCGGCGAGGTGCTGACCGTGGGTCAGCCGCGCGAGAACCGGCGCTGGTGGGAAGGGCTGCGCTGAGCGGCCCCGCCCGCGCCGGGGTTCAGTTCATCAGCACTTCATCGCCGCGGCCTGCGCGGCGAAGGCATCGCTGCTGGCCTTGCAGGCCGCCGAGAGCTGTGCCTGGTCGGCGCCGTAGGACGCCCAGGCGGCCTTGGCCTGCTCCACGCTCGTCTTCATGGCGTCGGCGGCGGC
>NZ_JBIQNC010000059.1:0-13390 GCF_044462705.1 Xenophilus sp. | reverse complement strand
TCCTGCTTGCCACAGGCGGCAAGCACGGCGGTGATGGAAATCAGTGCAAGGGTCCTTTTCATCGGACAACTCCCTTCGAGATGGTGGATGGATGAGCGCATGTCGCCCACGTACCCGGGCCGGCCCGCGGGGCGGCGCCCGGCCGGGCCCGGCGAGTGTGCCTTCACGGGAGGGCGGCCTATGTCGCCGAATGTGTCGTAATGCCGTCCGGCGCGGAAAAGCGTGTCCCGCGCAGCCTCAGCAGGCCGTGGCCAGCCGCGCCCGTCCACCGGCCTTGGCCTGGTACAGGGCCGCGTCGGCGCGCGCCAGCAGGGTGTCGACGCCGGTGACCGCTTCGCCGGCGGCCATGCCGATGCCGATGCTCACGGACAGCGAGGCCACCTCCTGCCCCCCGCCCGGCAGCGGGTAGGGCCGCGCCAGGGCGGCATGGATGCGCTCGGCCAGGGACGTCGCGGCCTCGCGCGAGGCGCCGGACAGCAGCACCACGAACTCGTCGCCGCCGTGGCGGCCGAGCAGCCCGCGCCCGCCGAGCACCTCCTGCACGCGGCGCACCACCTCGCACAGCACGGCGTCGCCCGCGTGGTGGCCGAAGCGGTCGTTGACCGGCTTGAAGTGGTCCATGTCCAGCATCAGCACCGCCAGGCTGGTGCCGTTGGCGCGGGCGCGCTGCAGTTCGGCCTGGGCCGCCTCGCGCAGCGCGCGGCGGTTGAGCGCGCCGGTCAGGGGATCGTGCGCCGCCAGCGATTCGAACTCCATGCGCGCCCGGTCGGTGCTCATCAGCACCGCGGTGATGGACATCATCAGCACCGTGACCGCGTAGGAGGTGATGTAGACCATTTGTACCCAGTTCGGCTCCAGCAGGCCGTTGCCGGCCACGCCCAGCCCCACGCTGAGCAGGCGCAGCCCGGCCGCTGCCGCCTGCACCAGCAGCATCGCCGTCATCAGCCGCATGCCGAAGACGGCGGCACGCTGGCGCAGGTAGAAGACGGCATGCCGGGCATAGAGCACGCACACCGCCAGCGTCACGCCCGCCAGCCGCGCCGGGTAGTCCGGCTGCACGTGGGTGAACCACAGGAGCCAGGCGCCGACCACCAGGCTCACGCCGATCCAGCGGCGCATGTCGCTGTGCCCGAGCAGGAACTGCTGGCTGCCGGCGTAGTACAGCAGCGAGGCAATGAACAGCAGCATGTTCGCGCCGACCACGCTCAGCAGGTCCGGCAGCGCGCCGCGCCCGGCGAACAGCATCGCGCTGACGAAGCCCAGCAGCGGCGCCCAGGCCCATTCGCGCAGGCCGCGGATGCTGGCCGGGTAGCTGCGCCACATGAAGAAGGTGACGGCCGACATCACGAGTCCCAGCACGCCCGACACGGCGGTGATGGAGCGGACATCCAGCACGGACGGGAGATCAGCCGGCATGGGCCTGCATTCTGCCTGCCATGCCGCGTACGTGAGGAAACGACGGGCCGCCCCAAGTTTCCTCATCCCCCTCGGGGGGCGGGCCGGACGCAGTCCGGCCCTGGGGGCGCGCTCAGCGCCGGCCTTCGCGCCGCTCCCGGGCGCGGCGCTGTTGCCGCGTCTCGTTCGCCAGCTGCTGCGCGCGCTCCTTCTCGCGCCGCCGGGCGATGCGCTTGCCGCGCAGGCGGCGGCCCAGCCAGAAGCTGAACACGCCGGCGACCGCGCCGATCAGCAGGCCGATGGCGCTGATGTCCAGGCCGCCCATCTCATTCCACCCGCTGCGCCACGTCGGGCGTGAAGGTGAAGGAGCCCGCCTTGCCCTTGCGCCCGCGCGTGCCGCGGGCGTTGTTGAGCGTGCGGATGTCGAGTTGCTCGTCGCGCCGCTTGCCGCGGAAGTCGCCCTCGATGCGCACGCTGCGCGTGTAGGCGGCGGCGCCGGCGAGCTTCGCCTTCGGCGCGAGGTCCATCAGCGTCAGGCCGCGCCCGCCCTTGGGCAGCGTCTTCAGCTCGGCGACGTCGAAGGTGAGGATGTGGCGGTCGCTCGCCACGCAGCACACGTGCGTGGCGGCCAGCACCGGCTCGGCGCCGCCCGCGCCGCCCACCAGCGAGGGCCGCGTGAGCTGCTCGCCCTCGCCCACGTCGATGAAGGCCTTGCCGCCCTTCTGACGCGACACCATGTGCTCCACCGCGGCGATGAAACCGTAGCCGCCGGTGTTCGACAGCAGCAGCTGCGCGGAGGGCGGCCCGGCGAAGAAGTGCGCCACCTGCGTGCCGGCCTCCAGCTCGATCATGGTGGTGACGGGCTGGCCGTCGCCGCGCGCGCCCGGCAGGCTGGCCACCGGTACGGTGTAGACGCGCACCGACTTGTCCTTGGCGGTGCCGAAGACCAGCAGCACGTCGACGGTGCGGCACTCGAAGGCGCCGTACAGGCCGTCGCCGGCCTTGAAGCTGTATTCGGCCTTCTCCGGGTTCCAGCCCTTCTGCGCCCGCACCCAGCCCTTCTGCGAGACGATCACGGTGACGGGCTCGTCCACCACGCGCACCTCGGCCACGGCGCGCTTGTCGGCCTGGATCAGCGTGCGGCGCGGGTCCTCGAAGGTCCGGGCGTCCTGCTCGATCTCCTTGACCAGCAGGCGCCGCAGCGCGGCCGGGCTGCCGAGGATCTCCTCCAGCTTCGTCTTCTCCTCGCGCAGCTTCGCCAGCTCCTGCTCGATCCTGATGGCTTCGAGCCGGGCGAGCTGGCGCAGGCGGATCTCCAGGATGTCCTCGGCCTGCCGGTCGCTCAGGCGGAAGCGCTCGATCAGCGCGGCCTTCGGGTCCTCGGCCGCGCGGATGATGGCGATCACCTCGTCGATGTTTAGCAGCACCAGCTGCCGGCCTTCGAGGATGTGGATGCGGTCGTCGACCTTGTCCAGGCGATGCTGCGAGCGGCGCTGCACCGTCTGCTCGCGGAAGGCGACCCACTCCAGCAGGATCTGGCGCAGCGACTTCTGCACCGGCTTGCCGTCGATGCCGACCATGGTGAGGTTGATCGGCGCCGAGGTCTCCAGCGAGGTCTGCGCCAGCAGCGTGGCGATGAACTCCTCCTGCGGGATGCGCGAGGTCTTGGGCTCAAAGACGATGCGCACCGGCGCGTCCTTGCTGGACTCGTCGCGCACGCCGTCCAGCAGCGCCAGCATCGAGGCCTTGAGCTGCTGCTGCTCGGTGGTCAGCGCCTTCTTGCCGGCCTTGACCTTGGGGTTGGTGATCTCCTCGATCTCCTCGAGCACCTTCTGCGCCGACACGCCCGGCGGCAGTTCGGTGACGACCACCTGCCACTGGCCGCGCGCCATGTCCTCGATCTTCCAGCGCGCGCGCACCTTCAGCGAGCCGCGGCCGGTGCGGTAGGCCTCGGCGATGTCCTGCGGGCTGCTGATGATCTGCGCGCCGCCGGGGTAGTCGGGGCCGGGGATCAGGCCGAACAGCTCCTCGTCGGCGAGCTTGCCGTTGCTCTTGATGAGCGCCACGCAGGCGTCGGCCACCTCGCGCAGGTTGTGGCTGGGGATCTCGGTGGCCAGGCCCACGGCGATGCCGCTGGCGCCGTTGAGCAGCACGAAGGGCAGGCGCGCGGGCAACTGGCGCGGCTCGTCGGTGGAGCCGTCGTAGTTGGGGATGAAGTCGACCGTGCCCTCGTCGATCTCCGACAGCAGCAGCTGCGTGATGCGCGCCAGCCGCGCTTCGGTGTAGCGCATGGCCGCCGCGCCGTCGCCGTCGCGGCTGCCGAAGTTGCCCTGGCCGTCGATCAGCGGGTAGCGCTGGCTGAAATCCTGCGCCATGCGCACCAGCGCGTCGTAGGCGGCCTGGTCGCCGTGCGGGTGGAAGCGGCCCAGCACGTCGCCCACCACGCGGGCGCTCTTGACCGGCTTGGCACCGACGGTGCCGTTGGCGCCGCCGTAGCCCAGGCCCATGCGCTCCATCGAATAGAGGATGCGGCGCTGCACCGGCTTCTGGCCGTCGCACACGTCGGGCAGGGCGCGGCCCTTGACCACGCTGAGCGCGTACTCGAGGTAGGCGGTCTGCGCGTAGTCGGCCAGGGTGAGGGCGTTCGGATCCTCGGGTTCCTGCAGGTCCAGGGTGGGTTGGTGGTCGTCGTCCATCGTCGCTTCGGTTCGGGAATTCAGGGGGCCGGCGCGCGGCGCGGCCGCGTGGTGTCCAGGCGCAGCGCCGCCGGGCGGTCGGCGGCGGGCGAAGCGTCGTCGCCGGTGCCGGCGCCCGCCAGCTCCATGCGCACGCGCCCCGGCACCTTGCCGCCGCCGCGCGCCACGCTCGTGGCGCCGGGCTTGAGGTAGGCGTAGAGCTGCAGCACGGTCTTCACGTAGTTCTGCGTCTCGCGGTAGTTCGGAATGCGGTTGCCGGCGCGCTGCACCGCGCCTTCGCCCGCGTTGTAGGCGGCCAGGGCCAGCTCGAGGCTGCCGTCGAACATGTGGATCAGGTCGCGCAGGTAGCGGCTGCCGGTGGCGATGTTCAGGCGCGGGTCGTGCAGCTTGGCCTCGGCCGTGCGCCGGCGGTCTCCCTGCAGGCCATAGCGCGCGGCGGTGGCCGGCATCACCTGCATCAGGCCGATGGCGCCCTTGGGCGAGATGGCGCCTGCGTCGAAGCCCGACTCGGTGGCCACCAGCGCCTGCAGCAGCTCGTAGTCGATGGCGTGGCGCCGCGAGGCCTCCTGCAGCGCCGACTTGGCCACCTTGTAGCTGGGCGACTTCTCGAACAGCGCCAGCAGCGCCTGCGAGGCCGGCGGCGGGCTGCCGCCCGCGGCGGCGCCGGACGATCTGCCGCGGCCCAGGCGGCCCTTGGGCAGCACGCGCAGGCCGTCGGCCGTGTCGAAGCTCTGGCCGTTCCTGAAGAACAACTGGTAGCGCTCGTCCACCTTCTCGGCCGCGAAGTGCGCCGTGCCGTTCTCGTCGACGTAGCCGTAGATGTCGGCATGCGCGCGCGGGCCTGCCGCGGCAAGCAGCAGCGCCAGGCTCAGCGACGACAGGACGGCAGGCAGTTTCATCGGCATCGCCTTCCCGGCCTCGGCAGCGCGTGGAAGGCGTCGGTTCGTTGGTGTCGGCGGCAGCGGACGCTCAGACGTCCACTTCCACATCGTCCGCGCGCAGCTCCATCAGCTCGCGCCGCGCGGCGGCCTCGCCCTTGCCCATCAGCTTGGTGATCTCGCCCTGGGTGCCGCCGAAGTCGAAGCGGCCCAGGCGCACCTGCAGCAGGCGGCGGGTGTCGGGATTGAGCGTGGTTTCCCACAGTTGTTCCGCGCTCATCTCGCCCAGGCCCTTGAAGCGGCTGATGCTCCACTTGCCTTCGGGCACGCCGTCCTTGCGCAGCTTGTCGAGGATGGCGGTGAGTTCGCCGTCGTCCAGCGCGTAGAGCTTGGCGGCCGGCTTCTTGCCGCGCGCCGGCGCATCGACGCGGAACAGCGGCGGGCGCGCCACGTACACGTGGCCGGCCTCGATGAGCTTGGGAAAGTGCCGGAAGAACAGCGTGAGCAGCAGCACCTGGATGTGCGAGCCGTCCACGTCGGCGTCCGACAGGATGCAGACCTTGCCGTAGCGCAGGCCGGAGAGGTCGGGCGTGTCGTCAGGGCCGTGCGGGTCGACGCCGATGGCCACCGAGATGTCGTGGATCTCGGTGTTGGCGAACAGGCGGTCGCGCTCGACCTCCCAGGTGTTGAGCACCTTGCCGCGCAGCGGCAGGATGGCCTGGCACTCCTTGTCACGGCCCATCTTGGCGCTGCCGCCGGCCGAGTCGCCCTCGACCAGGAACAGCTCGTTGTGGCCCGTGTCCTTGCTCTCGCAGTCGGTCAGCTTGCCGGGCAGCACGGCCACGCCCGAGCCCTTGCGCTTCTCCACCTTCTGGCCGGCGCGCTGGCGCGTCTGGGCCGCCTTGATGGCGAGTTCGGCCAGCTTGCGGCCGTAGTCGACGTGCTGGTTCAGCCAGAGTTCGAGCGCCGGGCGCACGAAGCTGGAGACCAGCCGCACCGCGTCGCGCGAGTTCAGGCGCTCCTTGATCTGGCCCTGGAACTGCGGGTCGAGCACCTTGGCGCTGAGCACGTAGCTGGCGCGGGCGAACACGTCCTCGGGCAGCAGCTTCACGCCCTTGGGCAGCAGCGAGTGCAGCTCGATGAAGCCCTTGACGGCGTTGAACAGGCCGTCGCGCAGGCCGCTGTCGTGCGTGCCGCCGGCGCTGGTGGGGATCAGGTTGACGTAGCTCTCGCGCACCGGCTGGCCTTCCTCGGTGAAGGCGACGCACCACTCGGCGCCCTCGCCCTCGGCGAAGTTGTCGGCGTTGCGGTCGGCGTGGCCGGCGCCCTCGAACAGCGGGATCACCGGGTCGGCGCTGAGCGTCTGCATCAGGTAGTCGCGCAGGCCGCCCTTGTAGAGCCACTGCTGCTGGTCGCCGCTCTTCTCGTTGACCAGCGTGACGGTGACGCCGGGCATCAGCACCGCCTTGCTGCGCAGCAGGTGCACCAGCTCGTGCATCGGCAGGGCGGCGGACTCGAAGTACTTCGCGTCGGGCCAGGCGCGCACGGTGGTGCCCTGCTTGCGGTCGCCTGCGGCCTGCGGGCGCAGCTGCAGCGGCTCGGCCACGTCGCCGGCGGCGAAGACCAGCCGGGCCACCTGCCCTTCGCGGAGCGAGACGACCTCCATCTTCTTCGACAGCGCGTTGGTCACCGACACGCCCACGCCGTGCAGGCCGCCGGAGAAGCTGTAGGCGCCGCCGGCGCCCTTGTCGAACTTGCCGCCGGCGTGCAACCGGGTGTAGACCAGCTCGATGACCGGCGCACCCTCTTCCGGGTGCAGGCCGAAGGGGATGCCGCGGCCGTCGTCCTCCACGCTCACCGAGCCGTCGGCGTGCAGCGTGACCTTGATCTTCTTGCCGTGCCCGGCCAGCGCCTCGTCGGCGGCGTTGTCGAGCACTTCCTGGATGATGTGCAGCGGGTTGTCGGTGCGGGTGTACATGCCCGGCCGCTGCTTGACCGGCTCCAGTCCCTTGAGGACGCGGATCGACGCCTCCGAATAGGCCGGTGCTGTCTTGGGGGGGGTTGCCATGGCGGCGGATTGTAGTCAGCCACCACGCAAAACGCTGGATGCGCATCCAGTCATCCGGCGAACGCCGGCGCATGGCCGATCCGGGCCGGCCGCCGTCCGATCCCGTGCCGGCACGGCATCGCCAAAGCGCCGACAATCGCGCGCTGCTCCGGCCGCCGCCCGGCCCTTTCCACGACCACCCGCCGTTCCATGCCTTCTCCCGCCCCGTTGTCCATGCGCCAGGTGCTGATCTGCGGCGCGCTCGTCGTCACGCTGTCGATGGGCATCCGCCACGGCTTCGGCCTGTGGCTGCAGCCCATCACCCAGGCCCAGGGCTGGACGCGCGAGACCTTCTCCTTCGCCATCGCGATCCAGAACCTCTCGTGGGGCGTGTTCGGCGTGTTCGCAGGCATGCTGGCCGACCGGCTGGGCGCCTTCCGCGTGCTGCTGATCGGCGCCGCCTGCTACGCGCTGGGCCTGGCGGGCATGGCGCTGTCGCCCACACCGCTGCTGTTCGCGCTCACGGCCGGGGTGCTGATCGGCGCGGCGCAGGCCGGCACCACCTACGCGGTGGTCTACGGCGTGATCGGCCGGCAGCTTCCGGCCGACAAGCGCTCCTGGGCCATGGGCGTGACCGCCGCCGCCGGCTCCTTCGGCCAGTTCTTCATGGTGCCGGTGGAGGGCCAGCTCATCCTGCAGACGGGCTGGCAGAACGCCCTGCTGGTGCTGGCGGTGCTGGCCCTGGTCATCGTGCCGCTGGCCTTCGGCCTGCGCGAGCCGGCCCACACCACCGGCGCGGTGCGGCGCGAGCAGACCATCGCCCAGGCCGTGGCCGAGGCCTTCCGCTACCCCAGCTTCCGGCTGCTGATGGCGGGCTACTTCGTCTGCGGCTTCCAGGTCGTGTTCATCGGCGTACACATGCCCAGCTACCTGAAGGACCACGGCCTGCCGCCGCAGGTGGCCAGCTACGCGCTGGCGCTGATCGGCCTGTTCAACGTAGTGGGCACCTACGCGGCCGGCTCGCTGGGGCAGCGGCTCGCCAAGCGCAAGATCCTGGCCTTCATCTACCTGGGCCGGGCGGTGGCGATCGCGCTGTTCCTGTGGGCGCCGCTCAGCCCGCTCTCGGTATACGTCTTCGCGGCGGTGATCGGCTCGCTGTGGCTCTCGACGGTGCCGCCGACCAATGCCATCATCGCGCAGATCTTCGGCGTGGCGCACCTGTCGATGCTGGGCGGCTTCGTGTTCTTCAGCCACCAGGTGGGCTCCTTCCTGGGCGTGTGGCTGGGCGGCTACCTGTACGACCGCACCGGCAGCTACGACATCGTCTGGTACATCGCCATCGCGCTGGGTGTGTTCGCGGCGCTGGTGAACCTGCCGGTCAAGGAAGGCGCCATCCAGCGCGGTGCGCCGCAGCCGGCCTGACCCATCCGCCGCCGCCATGTCCGAAACGCCCGCCTCGCCCCACGCCCGCCCGCGCCTGTGGCCGCGCGTGGGCGCGGCCGCGGCGGTGGCCGTGGTGCTGGGCGGCGTGTTCGTGCTCTACCGCCAGCCGGACTTCCTCGTCATGCTCGGCAACATGATCTGGGCCTGCTTCGGATGAACGGGCCCACGCCGCCGCAGCCGCTGCCCGCCCCTTCCGACTGGCTGTTGCGCTGGGCGCATCTGATCGCCCCCGGCGGCCGGGTGCTGGACGTGGCCTGCGGCGCCGGCCGGCACCTGTACTGGCTGCACGCACAAGGCTTCCGGGTGGCCGGCATCGACCGCGACCCTGCCGCCATCGCTGCCCTGGCCCCGCTGGCGGCAGCCGGCGCCGAGATCGTGCAGGCCGACATCGAGGACGGCCCCTGGCCCTTCGCCGGCCGCGGCTTCGAGGCGGTGCTGGTGACGAACTACCTCTGGCGCGCGCGCCTGGCCGAGATCGCCGCCGCCGTGGCGCCGGGCGGCGTGCTGCTGTACGAGACCTTCGCCCGCGGGCAGGAAAGCATCGGGCGGCCGGCACGCGCCGAGTTCCTGCTGGCCCCCGGCGAGCTGCTGCGCGCGGCCGCGGCCGCCGGCCTGCGCGTAGTCGCGTACGAAGACGGCTTCCTCGACGCCGGCACGCCCCGCTTCGTGCAGCGCATCGCCGCCGTGCGCGAGGCCGACGCGGCGCCGGACAGCCCCCGGCGGCACCCCCTGAGGGGCCCCGGCGGGCCTCAGTAGAATCGCGGCTTACCTTTTTCCGACAAAGGCAGGACCTCCTTGGAGCAACTGACTGGCAGCATCGTCGCGCTCGTCACGCCGATGCATGAAGACGGCAGTGTCGACTACGACGCGCTGCGACGCCTCATCGACTGGCACATCGCCGAAGGCACCGATTGCATCGGCGTGGTGGGCACCACGGGCGAATCGCCCACGGTCGACGTCGAAGAGCACTGCGAAATCATCCGCGTCTCGGTCGAGCAGGCGGCCGGCCGCGTGCCGGTGATGGCCGGCTGCGGCGCCAACTCCACGGCCGAGGCCATCGAGCTGGCCCGCTTCGCCAAGGGCGTGGGGGCCGACTCGCAGCTGCAGGTCGTGCCCTACTACAACAAGCCCACGCAGGAGGGGCAGTACCGCCACTTCAAGGCCATCGCAGAGGCGGTGGGCGACCTGCCGATGGTGCTGTACAACGTGCCCGGCCGCACCGTGGCGGACATGGCGCACGACACGGTGCTGCGCCTGGCCCGGGTGCCCGGCATCGTCGGCATCAAGGAGGCCACCGGCAACATCGAGCGCGCGCAGTGGCTGATCCGCGAGGTGCCGAAGGAATTCGCCGTCTATTCGGGCGACGACCCGACCGCGGTGGCGCTCATGCTGTGCGGCGGCCAGGGCAACATCAGCGTCACGGCCAACGTGGCGCCGCGCAAGATGCACGAGCTGTGCGTGGCCGCCATCGCCGGCGACGCGCGCACCGCGATGCGCCTGCAGTTCGAGCTGATGCCGCTGCACCGCAGCCTGTTCGTCGAGCCCAACCCGATCCCCGTCAAGTGGGCGCTGGCGCGCATGGGCCGCATGGGCGGCGCCCTGCGGCTGCCGATGACCGAGCTGTCCGAGCCCCATCGGCCGGCAGTCGAGGCGGCGCTGCGAGCCTGCGGGCTGCTCGAAGGCTGAGGACGAACTTTTCTTTCGCGCACGGCTCCTTCGGGAGCCGGCGCACTCCAAGACGGCGGCCCTGTCCGCCCTCCCCCGACAAGCATTCATCCGCCGAAGGAAGACAACGAGTGAACACCCTCAAGCGATTCGCCCTGCTGGCGCTGGCCGCCAGCCTGGCCGCCTGCTCCGTGCTGGAGTCCGACAAGATCGACTACAAGAGCGCCGGCAAGGCGCCCTCGCTGGAGGTGCCGCCGGACCTGACCCAGCTCTCGCGCGAGAACCGCTACGCCATCCCGGGCGGCGCCGTCTCGGCCAACGCCTACGAGGCCGGCCGTGCCAATGCGCCGGGCATCCCCACCGCCGTCAGCAGCATCGGCGACGTGCGCATGGAGCGCGCCGGCAACGAGCGCTGGATCGTGGTGAGCAACCAGACGCCCGAGCAGCTGTGGGACAAGGTCCGCGACTTCTGGATGGAAAGCGGCTTCCTGCTGTCGATGGAGCAGCGCAACCTCGGCATCATGGAAACCGACTGGGCCGAGAACCGTGCCAAGCTGCCGCAGGACGTGCTGCGCGCCACGCTGGGCAAGCTGATCGACTCGGTCTACTCGACCGGCGAGCTGGACCGCTTCCGCACCCGCATGGAGCGCACGCCCAACGGCACCGAGATCTACATCAGCCACCGCGGCATGGTCGAGGTCTACACCAGCCGCCAGCAGGACCAGACCATGTGGCAGCCGCGCCCCGTCGATCCGGAGCTGGAGACCGAGTTCCTGCGCCGCCTGATGGTCCAGCTCGGCGTCTCGCAGGAGCAGTCCAGGCAGCAGGCGGCGTCCGTCGGCGCGGCGCCCGCCGCCCGCTCGGCCACCGTCGCCACGGTGGACGGCCGGCCGGTGGTGCAGGTGCGCGACGGCTTCGACCGCGCATGGCGCCGCGTCGGCCTGGCGCTGGACCGCACCGGCTTCACCGTCGAGGACCGCGACCGCAGCGCCGGCATCTACTTCGTGCGCTACGTGACGCCCAACGCCGACCGCAAGGAGCCGGGCTTCTTCGGCAAGCTCTTCAGCCGCTCCAGCAGCAGCGCCGAGAAGCCGATGAAGTACCGCATCCTGGTCAAGAGCCAGGGCGAGACGAGCACGGTGTCGGTGCTCAACGAGGCCGGCGCGCCCGAGTCCTCCAACAACGCGCAGCGCATCGTCCAAGTCATCGCGGACGACTTGAAATAGACCACCCCGTTTCTCGCTCACTTCGTGTGCTCGAATCCCCCTCAAGGGACGCACCCGGCGGCCCGGCAGAGCCGGTTCCGCGGGTGCTCCCGCGAGGGCTTCGCTGCGCTCGCCGCGGCAAGGCGCACGCCATGATGAAACCTGCCATGGCGGTGCAATTCGCCGCGGCCTGCGGCTGAACAGGATGCTGCGCTTCCGCAGCCTGGGCAGCGGCAGCACCGGCAACGCCCTGCTGGTGGAGGCGCGCAGCGGCGCGCGCACCTCGCGCCTGCTGATCGACTGCGGTTTCAACCTGCGCCAGCTCGAGGCGCGGCTGGCGCGCGAGTCGCTGGCGCCGTCCCAGCTCGACGCCGTCTTCATCACCCACGAGCACAGCGACCACATCGGCTGCGCGCACCTGCTCTCGCAGCGCCACGGCGTGGCGGTGTGGATGAGCGAGGGCACCTGGCTGGCCACCGGCGCGCCGGACTACGCGGGGCGCCTGCACTTCGCCCGGGACGGGCAGCCCATCGACGTCGGCGGCGCGCTGGAGCTGATGCCCTTCACCGTGCCGCACGACGCGCGCGAGCCGCTGCAGCTACGCTGCTCCGACGGCGCCCGCACGCTGGGCGTGCTGACCGACCTGGGCCACGCCAGCCCCTACGTGATGACGCGCCTGGCGGACCTGAACGCGCTGGTGCTGGAGTGCAACCACGACCCGGACCTGCTGGCCCGCTCGAGCTACCCGCCCTTCCTCAAGCGGCGGGTGGGCGGCAACTTCGGCCACCTGTCGAACGGCGCCGCGGCCGCCATCGCGCAGGCAGTGCACCACGCCGGCCTGAAGCACCTGCTGGCCGCGCACCTGAGCGAGCAGAACAACCGCCCGGAGATCGTGCGCCATGCGCTGGCCGAGGCGCTGGGCGCCCGCGAGGAAGAGATGCTCACCGCGGATGCCGCCGGTGGCAGCCCGTGGCTGGACGTCTGACCTACAGCCCCAGCACCGAGGCCGGGAACCCAGGCCGCCCCGCCTGAAAACCCTCGTCGAGGCGCTGCCGCAAGGCGACGCGGTCGGCGGCCGAAGCGCCGCACACGCCGCGGCTGCGCTCGGAGTCGATGCGCCGCAGGGACCAGGACGGGGTCCAGATCGCGCTGGGCACGTCGCCCGCGCTCCATTGCGGCAGTGCACGGCACTGCACGATGTGGTCCCACATGCGGCGCCAGTGCACGAAGCGCGCATGGTGGCGCTCGAAGACGTCGAAGCGGTGCGCCAGCATCTTCAGGCTGCGGCCGGAGGCGGCCCAGGCCTGCAGGGCGTCGACGACCGCACGTTCGCCCAGCGGCCAGTCGGCGAAGTCGGGGTCGCTCAGGACGATCTCGGTCCAGCCCTGCCCGGCCGCGGCCGCCAGGGCCGTGCGGACATGGGCGCCGAACTCGGCCGGGCCGTCGAAGGCGCCCTCGGGCAGTGCCGTGCCATCGTTGTTGACGTCGTTGTCATTCGCCATGCAGCCACCCCGCTTCGCACCAGTCCGCCAACAGCGCCTTCGCCTCCTCGCTGGCCAGACGCAGTTCCGCGGCGCCGAGGCGGCGCCGGTCGGCCAGCTGCCGCATCAGCCGCGCGTCGCGGCCGGCGGCGCGGAAACTCTCGCCGTTGATGAAGACGTGGCGCGCATCGTGGAGCATGCGGGTGCGCCTGTCCAGCCGCACGCCGCGCAGCGGCGCCGGCGCGGCCGCGCCTTCGAACCAGACGTTCGGCTTCGGCTCGGTGAGCGACTCGCCCAGCGCGCGGTCGATGTCCGCATCGGCGGCGAGCAGGCGGCGCACGGCATCGCGCGCGAAGCGCTGCAACGCCTCGGGCACGGCGCAGGTGGCCTCCACCGCCGCCTGCGCAGGGTCGGCGTAGCGGCGCCCGCCGTCCGCCTCGTCGCCGGCGGCATCGGCCAGGCGCGCCAGCAGGTCGGCGGCCAGCTCGGCATCGGTCGCGGCGCGCAGGCCGATGGAGCAGGTCATGCAGTCACCGCCCACGGCCACGCCGTCGTGCGCGTAGCGCGGCGGCAGGTAGAG
>NZ_JBIQNC010000058.1:2658-23899 GCF_044462705.1 Xenophilus sp. | reverse complement strand
TGGGCCCGCCGGCGGCGAACGGCACCACGAAGGTGATGGGCTTGCCGTCGGGGAAATCGGCCGCGTGGGCCCCCGCGGCCGCTACGGCGATCGCTGCCAGGGCGAACAGTTTCTTCATGGCTTCTCCGTGATGTGTGCGAGTCAAAAAGGCCGCGATCTTATCGGCGCATGCCGCGCGGGCGAATCCCGAATTGCCCTGAGCGGAAGGTGGGCGCGGGCCGGCGCGGACCGTGGCCTGGCGCACTGTCCGGGCCGGCCGCGCGGCCTCGGACGACAGCGGCCGCTCACGTCCGCGCCCAGCATGGAGGCCAGGGCCTCGCCGCGGCGAGGCATCGCTCTTGATCCAGCGCAAAAGACGGACGCAGAGAAGACGAAAGGAAGCAGGGCCATGGCCAGCAGCAAGGCATCGCGCAAGACATCCTCCACCCGCTCGCCGGCCGCAGCCGGCGGCACGCGCGCCCTGGTCGCGCGCCAGCGCGCCATCCAGCGCAGCCAGGCCGCGCGCGACTGCGCCGCGCCGGCGAAGAAGACGAAGGCGCACCGGCCGGTGCAGGCCGGCGCGCGCCGCCAGCCCGAGCGGCAGGCGGGCGAACAGCTCGCCAAGCCGGGCCGCGAGCAGGACCTGAAGCTCAGGCCGCGCTTCACCGCGCCCGGCTACGTGGGCAGCGGCAAGCTCGCCGGCATGGCCGCCATCGTGACCGGCGGCGACTCAGGCATCGGCCGCGCGGTGGCGGTGCTGTTCGCGCGCGAGGGCGCGGACGTGGCCATCGTGTACCTGAGCGAGACGGCGGACGCCGAGGAGACCCGCGCGCACGTGGAGGCCGAGGGCCGGCGCTGCGTGCTGATCCGCGGCGACGTGCGGCGCACGGCCTTCTGCGAGAAGGCCGTCGCACGCACGCTCAAGGCCTTCGGCCGGCTCGACGTGCTGGTCAACAACGCGGCCTTCCAGATGCATGCCGACCGGCTGGAGGACCTCAGCGACGAGCGCATCGACCTGACCCTGCAGACCAACATCGGCGGCTACATGCGCATGGCGCGTGCGGCGCTGCCGCACCTGGGCGAGGGCGCCTCGATCATCAACAACGGCTCGCGCACCGGCCTGAGCGGCAGCGCCAAGCTGCTCGACTACTCGGCCACCAAGGGCGCGATCCATGCCTTCACCAAGGCGCTGGCGCAGAACGTGATCGGGCGCGGCATCCGCGTCAACGCCGTGGCACCGGGCCCGGTGTGGACGCCGCTGAACCCGGCCGACAAGCCGGCCGCCGAGGTGCGCCGCTTCGGCCGGGAGACGGCCTTCGGCCGCCCCGCGCAGCCGGAGGAGCTGGCGCCGGCCTTCGTGTTCCTGGCGGCGCCGGTGTGCGCCAGCTACATCACGGGCATCGTGCTGCCGGTGACGGGGGACGTCGGAGCGATATAGGCCCGCCCCCAGCCTGCGCGGACTTCGTTCCGCTTCGGCAACCCCCTCGCGGGGGCACACCCTGCGGCCCGGCAAAGCCGGTTCCGCGGGTGTTCGCGCATGGCCTGCTCCGCGGCCTTCAGAGCAGCAGCTCGGGTGATCGGCGCTACAGTTCCCTGCCGATCTCCACCCACGACACCATGAACGCTCCCACGCGCGACATCTACACCGAACCTTCCGACGTCGACTTCGACACGCTGCGCAACCTCGGTCCGCTGACCCGCATGGCGGGCGTGTGGGAGGGCACGCGCGGGCTGGACGTCAAGCCGAAGGCCGAGGGGCCGAAGAAGCAGGCCTTCGTGGAGCGCATCTCGCTGCAGCCCATCGACCCCGTGACCAACGGTCCGCAACTGCTGTACGGCCTGCGCTACCACACGCACATCACCAAGCCGGGGCTGGCGAAGACCTACCACGAGCAGGTGGGCTTCTGGCTGTGGGAGCCGGCCACCTCGACGGTGATGCACACGCTGACCATCCCGCGCGGGCAGACCGCGATGGCCGGCGGCACCGTCGCGCCCGACGCCGCGCATTTCGAGCTGACGGCCACGCAGGGCCTGGAGACCTGGGGCATCTGCTCGTCGCCCTTCCTGAACGAGGCTTTCCGCACCACTGCCTTCCGCATCGCCGTCACGTACAACGACGACGGCACCTGGGGCTACGAGGAAGACACCGTGCTGCAGATCCTCGGCCAGGCCGAGCCCTTCCACCACACCGACCGCAACCTGCTGCGCAAGGTGGAGGAGCCGACGCCGAACCCGCTGGTGCGGCCCCAGGCCACCCCGGCCGCGGCGTAGGGCTTGTTGACGCTCTGGAAGGCGACCCCTTCCAGAGCGTCAACAGGCCCTAGTCAGGACCAGGCGACGAAGCGCCTGCGGATGTGCTTCGGCTGCTCCAGCTCGTCGACGATGGCGGCGGCCAGGTCGGCGCTGCTGATGCCGGCGGGGATCCCGGCCTTCATCGGCACCTCGTCGCCGCCGGTCCGGTAGTGGCCGGTGCGCTCGCCCGGCGCGAGCAGCGGCGGCGGCGAGACGAAGGTCCAGTCCAGTGCCGTCTCGTCCTGCATGCGGGCCAGTTCGTCGCGCGCGGCCCGGGCGCCGGGCACCACGTTGGCCGGCACCTGGCCGGCGAACTCGGGCGTGTCCACCAGCTGCACGCCCGGCGCCACGTACAGGCTGCCGGCGCCGCCGACCACCAGCAGGCGCTTCACGCCGGCCTGCTTCACGCCGTCGGCGATGGCCTTGGAGCCGGCCATGAACAGCTCGTACAGCTTCGGCTCGGTCCAGCCCGGGTTGTAGGCGCTGACGACCGCGTCCACGCCGGCCACGGCGCGGGCGACCTGGGCGCTGTCCAGCACGTCGGCCTGCACCACCTCCAGGCCGGGGCGGGCCTCCAGCTTGGCCGGCGTGCGCGCCAGGGCGCGGACGGTGTGGCCGCGCGACAGCAGTTCGTTCAGGAGGGCCGAGCCGACGAAGCCGGTGGCGCCGATGAGGGCGACGTTCATGAGGGATGTCCTTGAGAGATCGAAAGCGATGAGGCGAGTCTCCCAGCTTCACGATCACGGCAGAAGTCCGAGAATCGAGACAACTTCGTTTAGCTGGACTTCACAATGGACGACTTCCGCCGCCTCGCCCTCTTCGCCGAGGTGGTGCGCTGCGGCTCCTTCAGCGCGGCCGCGCGGCACCTGCGCGTCAGCACCTCGGCGGTGAGCCAGCAGGTGCGTGCGCTGGAGCAGGCGCACGGCGTCACGCTGCTGCACCGCACGACGCGCAAGCTGGCGCTCACCGAGGCCGGCGCGCGCTTCGCCGAGCACTGCCGGCGCATGGTGGAGGCCGCGGCCCAGGCCCGCGCGCAGCTCGACCTGGCGCGCGATGCGCCCGAGGGCGAGCTGCGCGTGGCCGCGCCGGTGGGCTTCGCGCGCCACCTCGGCCCGGCGCTGGCGCCGCTTTTGGCCCAGCATCCGGCGCTGGA
The DNA here is from genome assembly GCF_044462705.1 of Xenophilus sp. Taxonomy (NCBI): domain Bacteria; kingdom Pseudomonadati; phylum Pseudomonadota; class Betaproteobacteria; order Burkholderiales; family Comamonadaceae; genus Xenophilus; species Xenophilus sp. Next base: position 20,475 of record NZ_JBIQNC010000058.1, on the reverse strand, counting down.
GCTGCGCCTGCTGGTCGACGACGCCATGATCGACCTGGTCGACGCCCGCATCGACCTGGCGCTGCGCGTCGGCCGCCTGGCCGATTCGAGCTGGGTGGCGCAGCCCCTGTGCCGCTTCGAGATGCTGCTGTGCGCGGCGCCGGCCTACCTGGCGCATGCCGGCGAACCGCGCACGCCGCAGGAGCTGGTGGCGCACCAGTGGGTGGCCTCGCCGCGCGAAGGCCGCCTGCTGCGGCTGGACCTGCTGGGCGCCGACGGCGCACGGCAGGCGGTGGAGGCGCCGGCGCGCGTCACCAGCAACAACCAGCTCACGCTGCAGCAGATGTGCGCGGCCGGCCTCGGCCTGGCGCGGCTGGTGCATGCCGACGTGGACGACGAACTGCGTGCGAGCCGGCTGGTGCCGGTGCTGCCCGGCTGGCGGCCGGCCGCGATGCCGGTGCATGCGGTCACGCCGCAGCGCGACGGCCGGCCGGCGAAGGTGCGGCATGCCATCGCGGCGATCGAGCGTCACCTGCGCGGCGTGCCGGGCGTGCAGACAGGTTGAAGAACGGCCCCCCGGTCAACCCTTCGCGCCTGCCCGATCGCCCGACGGGGTGCTTTTTCGTCCGGGGGGCGGCTTACCAGTCCACCAGGCTCAGGCCGAAGCTGAACACGGTGCGCTTGCGGTTGTAGTCCACCAGCGTGTCGCCGTAGCCGTGGTAGAGCTGGGTGTGCCAGCGCAGGTTGCTGGTGGCCGGGTCGCCGAGGGCGCGCATCCACTCCAGCCGCACGCCGCCGCGGCCGCTGCCGCCGATGGCGCCGCGCACCGTCATTGCCAGCGTGTTCTCCCGGTTCACGTACCAGCTGCCGGTGATCTCGCTGTGGCCCAGGTACCGGGTGATGTCCGGGTTGTCGTCGTCGGACGCGCCCTCGTGGATGCGCTTCCACACGCGGCCGGTGATGGCGAAGCGGTTGTCCAGCTCCACGCCGCCCATGAGGAACACGCGGTTCCAGCTGCGCGACAGCGGCAGGCTCTGGCCGTTGGACTGGTGCACGATGCCCACGCCGGCATAGCGCCAGCGCCAGCCCCAGGGCAGCTTCGCGTCGACCGGGTAGACGTACATCAGCTCCGGCTCGTGGTCGGTCGTGCGGAAGGGCCGCGAGATGTCGGCGCTGAACAGCTGCCAGGTGGACTGCTGCGAGTACGCGAACCACAGCGAGTCCTTCTTGACCGGATTGCCCTGGGTGAGCAGTCCCTGGGCGAGCTTGGTGCGCACCGACAGGCCGATGCGCATCTCCTGCGCCTTGTAGTTCACCGGCGAGGCTGTGTGGCCGGGCGAGGGCGAGGTGGGCGCCTCGGGCGCGTGGCTGGCGGTCGAGACGGACACGTTCAGCGGCCGGTAGCCGCGGAAGGTGAAGGTGCCGCAGTCGGTGCCTTCCTCCAGCTCCCAGAAGCGCGAGAGCGTGGAGTACTGCCGGTCGCGGCAGCCCTCGCCGCCGACGGCGATCACCCGCGTGGCGGGCACGCTGGCGTCCACCGGCTGGTCGGCCGCGGGCGCGCCGGGCGGCTGCGCGCTGGCCAGCGCGGGCGGTGCCGGCGGCAGGGCCGCTGCGGGCTGCGCCTGCTGCTGCGCCCAGCGGTCGAAGCAAGCCAGGCGGGCGTCCTTGTCGTCGGCCAGGCGGGCGCACTGCTGCCAGGTGAGCTGCGCATCGGCCAGCGGGCTGGCGGGCGTGCCGTCGGGCCGGACCTGCGCCGCCGCCAGGCCGGGCAGCGCGCAGGAGCAGGCCAGGGCCAGCGTCAGGGGGAGGGCGGGGAGGCCCGGGTCAGCACGAAGGTGAGCGTGCGGTCGTCGGCTGCGTTTCGCCATGTTCCTTTGAACTCCTTGCCGCACGAGGCGGGAACCAGCTCGGCCGTCCAGACGGCGCTGATGCTGCGGCCGTCGCGCGATTCGTCGAGCGCGAGGATGCCGTCGTCGGTCACGTCGCCGGCGAGCTGGGATGTCTGTGGGGAGGATGAGCCGCCGCGCGTCACGCTGCCGCGCACGCTGCCGGCGTATTCGGGGTGGGCATGCAGCGCCACGGAGGCGGCATCCGCCGCGCCGTCGAAGCGCGCCAGCCAGCGCCCGTAGAGTGCCTCGACCGGCAGCGCCCGCGCGTCGGCCGGGCAACCCGGCGGCGCGTCGGACGAGGCCGCGTCTTTCCCCGCCGGCGCCGCGCAGGCGGCCAGCAGCAGGGCGCACAGGGCGGCGGCGAACCAGCGGGACAGGCGGCGCACACGCATGCTCCGCCTCACCCGGCCGCGTTGGCCGCGGCCTGCTGCTGCGCCTTGCGCGCGAACTCGGCGCGCAGCGCCTTGAGCTTCTCGCGCGGGTCTTCCTTCGCGGTGGTCTTGTCCAGCGCCATCTCGGCGATGAAGCGGCTGGGCAGCGCCTGCACCATCTCGCGGCCCTTCTTGCGGCGCTTGAGCCAGCTCACCGCCAGCGTGCGCTGCGCGCGGGTGATGCCCACGTACATCAGGCGGCGCTCTTCCTGCAGGCGCTCGGCGATGCTTTCGCTCACCTTCTCCTGGCGGCCCTCGTCGTCGTCCAGCTTGAAGGGCAGCAGGCCCTCGTTCACGCCGACCAGCATCACGTGCGGCCACTCCAGGCCCTTGGCAGCGTGCAGGGTGGACAGGGTGAGCACGTTCTGGTCCTGTTCGCGCTCGCTGATGGTGGAGAGCAGCGAGATGGTCTGTGCCACCTCGAGCAGGCTCTTGGGCTCCTCGGCCTGCGCGTTGGCGCCGCTGGCGTCGGCGATCTGGCCGCCGCAGCGCTGGGCCATCCAGTCGCAGAACTCCATCACGTTGGTCCAGCGCGCGGCCGCGGCCTGCTCGCTGTCCTCGCCGTCGTAGAGGTGCTTCTCGTACTCGATTTCCTTGAGCCAGGTGTTCAGGAAGGCGCGCGCGTCCTCGGCGCCCTTGGTGTGGCGGGCGCGGTATTCGAGGTCGTTGATGTAGCGGCCGAACTCGTGCAGGCCCTCGATGCCGCGCTTGGGCACGGCGCTGGGCAGCGAGGGCGAGAACAGCGCCTCGAACAGGCTGATCTTGTACTGGCTGGCGAACACGCCCAGTTGCGCCAGCGTGGTGTGGCCGATGCCGCGCTTGGGCGTGGTCACGGCGCGCAGGAAGGCCGGGTCGTCGTCGTTGTTGACCCACAGGCGGAACCAGCCGCACAGGTCGCGGATCTCGGCGCGGTCGAAGAAGCTCTGCCCGCCCGAGACCTTGTAGGGGATGTTGGCGCGGCGCAGCGCCTGCTCGAACACGCGCGCCTGGTGGTTGGCGCGGTAGAGGATGGCGAAGTCGCGCCACTCCTTGTGCGCCGAGGCCTCGCGCAGGCCCTGGATGCGTGCGACGGCGCGCTCGGCCTCGTGCTGCTCGTTGTCGCAGTCGACCACGCGCACCGGCTCGCCCTCGCCCAGATCGGAGAACAGCGTCTTCGGGAACAGCTTGGGATTGGGCCCGATCACGTTGTTGGCCGCGCGCAGGATGGCGCTGGTGGAGCGGTAGTTCTGCTCCAGCTTGATGACCTTGAGCTCGGGGAAGTCGACCGGCAGCTTCTTCAGGTTGTCCAGCGTGGCGCCGCGCCAGCCGTAGATGGACTGGTCGTCGTCGCCCACCGCGGTGAAGCGGCCGCGCTCCCCGGTCAGCAGCTTGAGCACCTCGTACTGCGTGGCGTTGGTGTCCTGGTACTCGTCCACCAGGATGTGGCCGAGCTGGCGCTGCCACTTCTCGCGCACCGCGTCGTGCTTGCGCAGCAGCTGCAGCGGCAGGCCGATCAGGTCGTCGAAATCCACGCTCTGGTAGGCCGCGAGGCGTTCCTCGTAGCGCGCCATGATCTTCGCGGTGATGCGCTCGTTGTCGTCGGCCGCCTGGGCCTCCGCCGCCGCCGCGTTCAGGCCCATGTTCTTCCACTTGCTGATGGTCCACTGCCAGAGGCGGGCGGTGGCCGCGTCGGTGGTGCCGCCGGCGTCCTTCAGGATCTTCAGCACGTCGTCGCTGTCGAGGATGCTGAACTGCGGCTTGAGCCCCAGCACCGCGCCGTCCTCGCGCATCATGCGCACGCCCAGGGCGTGGAAGGTGCACACCACCACGCCCTTCGCGGGCTTGCCGATCAGGCCCTTGGCCCGCTCGCGCATCTCCGCCGCCGCCTTGTTGGTGAAGGTGATGGCGGCGATGCGCTTCGGGTCCAGCCCGGCCTGGATCAGCCGCGCGATCTTGTGCGTGATGACGCGCGTCTTGCCCGAGCCCGCGCCGGCGAGCACGAGGCAGGGGCCGTGCAGGTAGTTCACGGCTTCCTGCTGGGCGAGGTTGAGGCCGGCGGACATGCGAACGAAAAAAGGAAAGGGATTCTCGACAAGGAAAAGGGCTGCGCAGGCACGCCCTTGGCGGGATCAGCCCGCGAGTGCGCGGGCGGCGGCTTTCACGTGCTGGTGCAAGTCCGGCAGGTCGCTGCGGATCGTCCTCCAGACGATCTCGAAGTCCACCTTGAAGTAGCCGTGGGCGACGGCGTTGCGCATCTGGTAGGCGAACGAAAGCGGCAACTCGGGATGCGCCGCCGCGAACTCGGGGTGGTGTTTCTGTATGTTGTTGCTGGCCTCGCCGATGATTTCCAGGTTCCGGATCACGGCGTCCTGGACCAAGGGGTCGTTCAGGAACGCGGCTTCATCCATGTTCCCGGTGTAGCGGCCGATGCGCTCGATGGCTTCGGTGATGTGGGCGAGATAGTCGGCAAGGCGCTGCTGGCTGCCGGTCATACGGGGCGGGCCTCCGCGAGCACCCTGTCCCGGAACGTGTCGGGCAGGGCGTTGGGCGTCAGCACGTCCACCGGCACGCCCAGCAGCTCGGCCAGCTCGTGGCGGATCGCGCCGATGTCGAGCAGCGTCGTCTCGGGTGTCGGGTCGATGAGGATGTCCAGGTCGCTGCTGTCCGTGTCGTGGCCGCGCAGCACCGAGCCGAACACCCGCGCGTTGCGGGCGCGATGCGACTCCACCACGCGTCGGATCGTGGCGCGGTGCGAGGCCAGGGCTTCGGAGGGTTTCATGCGTTTCCGGACGGGGGCTGAGTCGGGCAATGATACGGGCCGCCCTCGTCCGCTCGTCCGGCTGCATGACAATGCGCCGCCGTGCTGGCCGTCTTTCTCGTCACCTTCCCCTTCTTCGCCCTGATCGCGGCCGGCTACGCGGCGGCGCGCTCGCGCCTGCTGCCGCTGGAGGCCATCCCGGGCCTCAATGCCTTCGTGCTGTTCTTCGCGCTGCCGTGCATGCTCTACCAGTTCGGGGCGCGCACGCCGATCGCGCAGCTGCTCGACGCCAGCGTGGCACTGGTGTGGGGCGCGGCGGCGCTGCTGGTGGTGGCCGTCACGGTGCGCCTGACGCGGCGCGGGCGCATCGGCTGGAACGACGCGGCCTTCGGCGCGCTGGTGGCGGCCTTCCCCAACACCGGCTTCATGGGCGTGCCGCTGTTGGCGGCGCTGCTGGGCGCGGCGGCGACGGGGCCGGTGATCATCTCGATCGTGTTCGACATGGTCGTGACCTCCTCGCTGTGCATCGCACTGTCGCGGCTGGACGCGACGGGCCACGCCGGCGGCGCCGCGTTCTGGCAGGCGGCGCGCAAGGCGCTGCGCGGCATCGTGCTGAACCCGATGCCCTGGTCGATCCTGCTGGGCGCGGCGGCCTCGGCCGCGCAGTGGCGGCTGCCGGGGCCGGCCGACCGCACCGTCTCCATGCTGGCCGACGCCGCCTCGCCGGCGGCCCTGTTCACCATCGGCGCCGTGCTGGCGCGCGGGGCGCTGCTGGCGCGGGCGCAAGGGGCCTCCTCGCGACGCGGCGCCGTGGCGGACGTGCTGCCGGTGGTGCTGGTCAAGCTGGTGGCGCACCCGCTGCTGGTGGCCGGGCTGGGCGCCGCCGCGCGCGCCGCGGGGTTGCCGCTGTCGCAGGGCGCGCTCGTCACGCTGGTGCTGGTGGCGGCCCTGCCCAGCGCCAGCAACGTCTCGATGCTGGCCGAGCGCTTCGGCGCCGACAACGCGCGCATCGCCCGCATCATCCTGTGGACGACCGTGGCGGCCTTCTTCAGCTTTCCGCTGGCGGTCGGCTGGCTGCGCTGAGCCTAGGTGCCGCCATGCAGGCGTGCGCTCACGCTTCTTACATAAATGAATTCTTTTGTATTCATTGACTGGTACATTCGCCCCGCAACTCAGGGAGAACCCAGTCATGAATGCGCTGCAACAGGGCGGCGGCGCGGCAGCGCCCGCGCCTGCCGCCGCTGATCCGCCGTCTGCCCACCTGCTCCCCGCCGGCGAACCGGCGGGCGATTTCCGCCTCCTCGGCCTGATCGGCGAGGGCGCCTCCGGCATCGTCTACCGCGCCGACCAGCCGCCCAGCCGGCGCGAGTGCGCCGTCAGGGAATACCTGCCGGTGCCGCTGGCCTCGCGCGTGGCGGGCACCGAGCGGGTGCAGCCCCGCTCCGGCGCGCACGCGGCGGCCTTCGATGCCGGGCGCCTTCACTTCCTCGACGGCGCGCGGGTGCTGATGCGCCTGAACCACCCGGCGCTGGCCAAGGTGCTGGCGCGCTGGGAGGCCAACGGCACCGCCTACCAGGCCATGCCCGTGTACGAGGGGCCGACGCTGGCGCAGGCGCTGGCCCGCCGCGGCGGCCCGTCGGACGAGCAGGAACTCCTCGGCTGGCTGCTGCCGCTGCTCGACGCGCTGCGGCTGCTCCACGCGCAGCCCTGCCTGCATCGCGGCATCACGCCCTGGAACATCGTGCTGGCCGAGCGCGGGCCGGTGCTGCTGGACCTGGGCGGGCCCGGCGATGCGCCCCCCGTTTCGGCTGCTGCCCGCCGCTATGCCGCACCCGAGGTGGACGGTGCCCGGATGCAGGAGCAGGGGCCGTGGAGCGACCTCTATGCGCTGGCTGCGGTGGCCTGCGAAGCCCTCACGGGCCATCCGCCGCCGCCGGCCGCCAAGCGGATGGTGGACGACCGCCTGCAGCCGCTGTCGCGGCTGGCCGGCCCGGCCTGTGGCGCGCCGCTGCTGGCGACGCTGGACGCCGCCCTGGCGCTGCGGCCGGAAGACCGGCCGCGCAGCGCCGCCGACTTCCTGCAGCGCCTGCAGGGCGGCGGCCCCGCATCGCAGTCGCCAGCCTCGCCGCGGGAGGCGCTCCGCATCGCGCCGGCCGCCGTCGCGCACGCGCAGCCGGCCGTGCCGTCGCCGTCTGCGGCCGGCAGGCGCGACCGTGGCGTCGTCCTGGTGGCCCTGGTCGCCGCGCTCGCCGGCGCCGCCCTGCTGTGGCTGTGGCCGGCCGACCGGGAGACCGCGCCGCCGCCGGCCCCGCACAAGTCGGCGCCGATGGCCGCGGCGCGGTCGGGCGATGACCTCACGCTTCTGGGCCCTGTCTCGTCGGGGGCAGGACGTCGTGTCGGCATGTAGGTAAAAATGCTGACCCTCCGGCACGGATTTGGCCCGCACAGTGGGCGTCTGTGACCGGGCCGGCCGGTGCACGGGAGGCGGGCGGCGAGATCAGGAGGGCTTGTCATGGGAACACTGATGCTTTGGTGGGGCGTGCTGCTCGCGGTGCTGGCGATCGGCGGCTGGGCGGCGCTGCAGCGGCTGCGCGGCCGGCGCCGCCGCCACGGGCCGCTGCGCTACGTGCAGATGAGCAAGCGCCCGCTCGAAACGGGCTGATCGGATCAGATGCTCTGCGGGTCCACGTCGACCAGCCAGCGGATGATGCCCTTGCCTTCGGGCGTGCGCCGCAGGGCGTGCAGCAGCGGCTGCCAGCCGGCCAGCAGGCGCTGCAGGGCGGCGCGCGAGTCGCTTTCGACCAGCATCTGGGCGCGCTCGACGTTGGCCACGCGCTGCACCGCCAGCGGCACCGGCGGGTAGCGCATCACCCGCGCGGCCTCGGGCAGCGACTCGGCCGCGCTGCTGGCGGCCTGCAGGAAGGCCTGCGCCGCCTCCTGCGTGCGCGCATCGGCCCGCAGCAGGGCCTGGAAGCTGAAGGGCGGCATGCCGGCCGCCTGCCGCTCGGCGAGCTGCCGCGCGGCGAAGGCCGGGTAGTCGTGCCGGCGCAGCGCGTCGAACAGCGGGTGCTGCGGGTGGTGCGTCTGGATCCACATCTCGGCCGTGCTGCCCTGCGCCGCCAGCCAGGCGCCGTCGCGGCCGGCGCGGCCGGCGGACTGCATCAGCAGCGAGAACAGGCGCTCCGGCGCGCGGAAGTCGCTGGAGAACAGGGCCGAATCGGGGTTCGCGGCCGCCACCAGCGTGATGCGCCGGAAGTCATGCCCCTTGGCGATCATCTGCGTGCCCACCAGCACGTCCACGTCGCCGGCGTGGACCTCGGCGAGCTGGCGCTCCAGCGCGCCCTCGTGGCGGGTGCTGTCGGCGTCGATGCGGGCCACGCGCACCGGCGTGCCGTCGGGGCGCGCCACGCCGGCGAAGAGGTCCGCCAGGTGCTCCTCCAGCCGCTCGGTGCCGCGGCCGACCGGCGCGATGTCCGGGTTGCCGCAGGCCGGGCAGGCGCGCGGCACCCGCTCGGTGAAGCCGCAGTGGTGGCAGCGCAGGGTGCGGTCGATCTTGTGGAAGACGCGGAAGGCGCTGCAGTGCGGGCATTCGCTCTTCCAGCCGCAGTCGGCGCAGGCCAGCACCGGCGCGTAGCCGCGGCGATTGAGGAAGACCATGCTCTGCTCGCCGCGCGCCACGCGCTCGCCGATGGCCTCCAGGAGCGGCGGCGAGAGCACCGTGCCGCCGGGCTGGCGCGTCATGTCCACCAGCCGCACCCGGGGCAGCGCCCCTTCGCCGATGCGCGAGGGCATGGCCAGGCGCCGGTAGCGGCCGCCCGGGTCCTCGCCTTCCGGCGGGCGGCTGCCGTGCCAGCTTTCGAGCGAGGGGGTGGCCGAGCCGAGCAGCACCTTGGCGCCCTCCCGCCGGCCGCGCCACACGGCCAGATCGCGCGCCGAGTAGCGCGCGCCCTCCTGCTGCTTGTAGCTGGGGTCGTGCTCCTCGTCGACCACGATCAGCGCCAGCCGCGGCAGCGCGGCGAACACCGCCATGCGCGTACCCAGCACGATGCGCGCGCGCCCCAGGTGCGCCGCCAGCCAGGCCGCCAGCCGCTGCGGCGGCGTCATGCCGCTGTGCATGGCGACCACCGCGTCCTCGCCGTACAGCGGCGCGAAGCGGGCCCGGAAGCGCGCCTCCAGCTGGGGCGTGAGGTTGATCTCCGGCACCATGACCAGCGCCTGGGCCGCGCCGTCGGCGGCCAGGGCGTCGGCCACGGCGCGCAGGTAGACCTCGGTCTTGCCGCTGCCGGTGCTGCCGAAGAGCAGGAAGGGGCCGGCCTCCTGCGCCACGGCCGCCAGCACGGCCGCCTGCTCGGCGCTGGGTTCGGGCGGAAGGTCCGTGGCGGCGCCCGGCGCGGCGGCGGGCCGGGCCGCCTGCCGCTTCAGGCGCCGGGCGAGCTGGGTGGCGTCCAGGTCGCGCAACTGCGGCGGCAGGGCGGCCAGCGCCACCTCGCCGCGCGAGCGCTGGTAGTAGCGCGCGGTGAAGTCGACCAGGTCGCGCCAGGCGGCCGGCAGGGGCGGCAGGCCGTCGAGCACGGCCGCGACGGGCCGCAGGGCGGGAAGGAGGGCGCCGCCGTCCGGCGCCTCGGGCGCGGCCTCTGTGGGCTCCCACACCACGCCCAGCACCTCGCGCCGTCCCAGCGGCACCCGCACCAGCGTGCCGGGCGGCAGGGTCGCCGGCGCCAGGTAGCTCAGCAGGTCGCCCAGGGCGGCGTGCGCCGGGGTGTGGACCGCCACCTGCACCACCGCGCCCGCCGTCGCCGCGGGGCCTTCGGATGTGCCGCTCATTTCTACATTCCGTCTCAGCAAGCGGCCTTAAGTCGTTGATTCCACGGCGCTTTGCGCTTCATCCAAAGAAGATGTGGATAACTTTGTTGATAGAGCGGCCCCATGCGCCCCGAAGGCGCATGGATCAAGGCTTCCGCCGTTTTGCACGCAAAAAGGGCAAAGATGGAAAGTTCTTTGAAATCAAGCACTTGTGATCGCTATCGCTTTGGTAGCGGCGGCATTCTGCGAAGCGGAATTTTTGCGCGCCGCAGCAGTACTGGTGTGCATAAGTCAGCCGCTCCTCACGTTTTCGGTCTTGACAAATCGCGACGCCGCAAAACCGAATTTACAAACGATCACAATCAGCGGCCGGCCTGCGTGGCGCGCAGTGCGCGTGAGTGAGCGTGCACTGCGCCGACCAGCGCCGCCACGTGTTCCGGCGGCGTGAACTGGCTGATGCCGTGCCCCAGGTTGAAGATGTGCGCGGGGCCCGGCGACGCGGCGTCGGTGTGCGGGGCGCCGAAGCTGTCGAGCACCTTCCGGGCCTCGGTTTCGATGCGTTCGGGGGGCGCGAAGAGCACGTTCGGGTCCAAGTTGCCCTGTAGCGCCTTGGCCCGCGGGCCGTGCTCGCCCACCTGCGCACGGGCGGCGCCCAGGTTCACCGTCCAGTCCAGGCCCAGCACCTCGCAGTCCAGCGCGCCCATCTCCGCCAGCCACAGGCCGCCGCCCTTGGTGAAGACGATGCGCGGCACGTCCTGCCCGTCGGGGCCATGGCGCTTGAGCTGCGCCAGCACGCGCGCCGTGTAGGCCAGGCTGAAGTCCTGGAAGGCCCCGTCGGCCAGCACGCCGCCCCAGCTGTCGAAGACCATCACCGCCTGCGCGCCGGCGTCGATCTGGGCGTTGAGGTACGCCGCCACCGCGTCGGCATTGACCGCCAGGATGCGGTGCATCAGGTCGGGCCGACCGTAGAGCATGGACTTGACCAGCCGGTAGTCGCTGGATCCTGCCCCCTCGACCATGTAGCAGGCCAGCGTCCAGGGGCTGCCCGAGAAGCCGATCAGCGGCACCCGGCCGTCCAGCGCGCGGCGGATGGAGGCGACGGCGTCGAACACGTAGCGCAGCCGCTCCAGGTCGGGCACGGCCAGCGCGGCCACGGCGGCCTCGTCCCGCACGGGCCGGGCGAAGCGCGGGCCCTCGCCGGCCTCGAAGGACAGGCCCAGCCCCATCGCGTCGGGCACGGTGAGGATGTCGGAGAACAGGATCGCCGCGTCCAGCGGGAAGCGCTCCAGCGGCTGCAGCGTGACCTCGGTGGCGAAGTCCACGTTCGTCGCCAGCCCCATGAAGCTGCCGGCCTTCGCCCGCGTCGCCACGTACTCGGGCAGGTAGCGCCCGGCCTGGCGCATCAGCCAGACCGGCGTGTGGTCGGTGGCCTGGCGCCGGCAGGCGCGCAGGAAGGTGTCGTTCTTCAGCGGGGCGAAAGGCATCGGCGGATTGTCGCCCCGATGCCTGCGCCGGCCGGGGGGCCGCTGCTAGGCGAACACGTCGGACACGTAGCGCCCGCTCTCGCGCTCGATCTTCTCGACCCAGGCCTCGGCCGCCTCGGGCGTGGCGCCCACGGCTTCCTGGTAGATGCGCACGAAGGTCTCGCGCACGGCGGGCGCCATGTGGCGGCCGTCGCCGCAGACATACACGTGCGCGCCCCTGCGGAACAGCTCGGACACGTCGGCGCGGTCCTGCCAGAGCCGGTGCTGCACGAAGCTGACGTCGCCCTCCGGCGCCTTGAAGAAGGCCGGCCGCACACTGACCACGCCGGCGGCCTCCCAGGCAGCCAGCTCGTCCTTGTAGAGGAAGTCGACGTCGGGGTGGTCGCAGCCGAAGAACAGCAGCGAGCGCGCCACGCTGCGGCCGCTTTGCGCCTGCATGGCGCGCTCCTGCAGGAAGCCGCGGAAGGGCGCCAGGCCGGTGCCGGCGCAGACCATGATCATCGGCACCTCGGGCGAGGCGGGCGGGTGGAAGTTGTCGTTGGACGAGCGCACCGCCACCACCACGCGCGTGCCCGGTGCGCAGTTGGCGAGGTAGGTGGAGGCCATGCCCTGGTAGCGCCCGCGGCCCGACAGCGCGGGCGCGTCCACCACCGCCACGGTGAGCGTGCAGCGCTCGGGGTTCCACAGCGGCGAGGAGGAGATCGAGTACTGGCGCGCCCGCGCCGGCGGCAGCATCTCCAGGAAGGCGGCCAGCCCCAGGCCGCAGGCGGGGTAGCGCTCCAGCAGTTCGAGCACGCTGACGCGCTTGGCCAGCACGTCGCGCTGGTAGGCGCCTTCCTCGGCCAGGGCGCGCAGCTCGGCCTGCTGCGGGCCCTCGGTGGCGTCGGCCAGGGTGGCCACCTGGCCGCGGGTGGCGGGCTGGGCCAGTTCGACGTAGTGGAACAGCACCTCGCTGGCGTTGACGGGGTGGTCCACCGGCAGCGAGGTGAGGCTGCTGTCGGGCTTGCGGATGATGATCTGGCTGTCGGAGGCCAGGTCGAAGCGCTTGAGCGCGCGCATCACCACGCCGATGGGGTTGTGCGGCAGCACCGAGAGGTAGTCGCCCGCGCGGTAGCCCATGCCCTCGGGCAGCGCGATCTCGATGTGGCGCTTGGAGCGGCCCAGGGGCGAGTTCATGTCGACCAGCTCGCGGTTCTCCTTGACCTCGCCGTGCTGCAGGTCGCCCAGGCGCAGCAGGGCGGCGCGGCCGTCCTTGATGCGCTCGACCTGCAGCTGTGCGCCGCCGGGCGCGGCCTGCACCTGTTTGCCCAGGGCCTGGCCGAAGTCGGCCCACAGGCCCGCATACCACTCGTCGAAGGCGCCGAAGAAGTCGCCGCCGGCGTCGGTCTCGCCGCGCGTGCGCAGCCGGGTGGCGCCGGCGGCGGCCAGCGCGGCGTCGAAGCGCTGCGGCACCGCCTGGTAGGTGCGGGCCCATTGGCGGTTGCCGCAGCCGAACACGGCGTAGCGCACGCCCTTCAGCGCATCGGGCGCCAGGGCGTCCAGCCAGGCGGCGAACTGGCGGGCGTTGTCCGGCGGCTGGCCCTCGTAGGAGGCGGTGACGACCACCACCGCGCCCTCGGTGGGCAGGCTGCCGGCGTGGTCGTCCAGCGCCGCCGCCTGCGCCGCGTAGCCCTGCGCGGCGGCGTCGCTGGCGATGCGCTCGGCGAATGCCTCGCAGGAGCCGGTGTTGGAGCCATACAGCACCAGGAGCGGCGTGGCCTGCTGGCCCGGCGCCAGGGCCGGCGCGGCGGGCGCCGGCGCGGGGGCGGCGGCCTTCTGCGGCGCCAGCACGCCGCGCGGCTTGAAGGAGGCGGTGCCGCGGCGCTTGACGCGGATGCGCAGGCCCGAGGGCTTGAGCGTCAGCGTCTCGGCCACCTTGAGCTGGTAGGAGGGGTCGTCCTCGATCAGGTCGAAGCGCTGCAGGATCATCGCCACCAGCAGGATCGCCTCCTGCATCGCGAAGGGCCGGCCGATGCAGGCGCGCTGGCCGTTGCCGAAGGGCTTCCAGGCGTTGGGCGGCAGCGCGGCCATGGCCTCGGGCTCGAAGCGCTCGGGGCGGAAGGCCTCGACGTCCTCGCCCCAGACGCTGGTGTCGCGGTGCAGCATGGGCGTGAGCACCATCACGGTGTCGCGCTTGGTGAGGGGGTATTTGCCGCCGAGCACCACGTCCTGCAGCGGCTTGAGCGCGAAGGCCGGCGCCGTCGGCCAGATGCGCAGCGTCTCCATCAGCACCTGCTCGATGTACTTCAGCCGGCCGATGTGCTCCACGCGCGGCATCTCGTCGCCCAGCACCGCGTCGGCCTCGGCACGGGCCTTGGCCAGCACCTGCGGGTTCTTCAGCAGGAAGTAGGTGGCGAAGGACAGCATGCCGCTGGTCGTCTCGTGGCCGGCGATCAGGAAGGTGAGCATCTGGTAGCGGATGTTCTCGTCCGACAGGCCCTCGCCGGTGACCGGGTCGCGCCCCTGCAGCATGATGCCCAGCAGGTCCTTCTTGTTCGCCGCGTCGGGGTCGCGCCGGCGCTCGGCGATCAGCTCGTCGGCCACCTGGCGCATCAGCGCCAGGTCGTCCTCATAGGCGCGGCGCTTGCGCAGCAGCAGCTTGCTGGCGATCTCGGGGCGCCGCGTGCGCGCGCCGGCCTCGGCCAGCGCGTCGACCATGGCGCCGACGAAGGGGTGCATCTCCGTCTGGTAGAAGCTGTTGAAGCGGTAGTCGAAGGCGCACAGCGCGATGGTGTCGAGGGTCATGCGCGTCATGTCCTCGGTCACCTCGATCACGTTGGCGGGGCCGAAGCGCTCCCAGCGCACCAGCATCTGGTCGGCGATGTCGAGCATGCGGTCGAACATGCCGCGGATGCCGATCGGGCCGAAGGCCGGCATCAGCAGGCGGTGGGCCACGGCCCAGTTCGGCTCGTCCGTCCTGGCGGTGAACAGGCCGTCGCCGGCGAAGTCGCGGATGTTCTTCAGCGCGCCCGAGATGCGCTTGTCGAAGCGCTTCTCGTCGCAGACCTCGTTGACCAGCGCCTGCGAGCTGATGACGATCAGCGGGTGGCCGAAGAAGTCGAGCTGGTAGATCGGGCCGTAGGTCTGCGCCAGGCGCATGAAGCCCTGGATCGGCACCTCGCCGTCGATGGCGCGCAGGTTGCCGATGAAGGGGTCGGCCTTGGGCTGGGGGATGGTGTCGGTGTGCGCCATGCTCGCGGGGAAGGAAGAGACGATGGCGGCATCGTCACCCATTCCCCGCCCCGTCCGGGCGCGTGCTAACCCTGCCCCGCGGGCAGGCCGCCGCGCGGATCAGGTCTTGTACTTGATCGAGCAGCCGTAGGCGCGCGTGCTCGCGGCCGAGATCGGCTTGCCGCCGAAGGCCTCGGCCAGCGCCTGGTTCACGTAGTTGGTGGCGGTCTTGATGTCGTCCACGCGCGCCGAGGGGATGCTGTCGATGCCGCCGGCATACACCAGCACGCCCTTGGGATCGATGATGTACAGGTGCGGCGTGGTGCGCGCGCCGTAGGCCTGGCCGATGATGCCGTCCTCGTCCATCAGCACGTGGGTGGCGGCGGCGGACTGCTCCTGCATCCAGGCGGCCAGCCGCTCGGGCGGCAGGTAGTCGCCGGCGGCGCGCTCGGTGGAGTTGATGGCCAGCCACACGACGCCCTTGGCGGTGGCGGCCTTCTGCGTGGCCGGCATGTTGCCGCTGCCGTAGTGCTTGCGCACGAACGGGCAGCCGGGGTTGGTCCACTCCAGCACGACGTACTTGCCGGCGAAGTCGGACAGCTTGTGGCGCTGGCCGGCGGTGTCGACGGCGACGAAGTCCGGCGCCGGCTGGCCCACGGCCGGCGCGGCATGCGCGGGCGCATCGAGCAGCAGGGTGGCGCCCAGGGCCATGGCGGCGGCCATCACGGCCCGGCGCGAGGCGCGGTCCAGTGCGGCACGGGCGGCCTGGACCTTGCGCACGGCGCGCTGCGAACGGGTGCCGGCGGCGGCGGACGGCGCGGTGTCGTTCTGCATGGTGCGAAGTTCTCCTTTCAGGCGATGAATCTTCATTGACGGTCGCAGCTTAGACCGGCTTTTTCACGTACGTGCGACAACCTGTTCTGCAGCAGGGGCATCACGATTCCTCACAGATTCGCCAGGGCCCGGCGTACCTCGTCTGCGGAAAGGATCTCGCTCATCACCACCGGCGGGCGGCCCGGCGCCTGCAGCACGTAGACCGGCACGCCGCTGCGCCCCAGCGCCGCCAGCGCGGCGGTGATGGCCGGGTCGCGCCGCGTCCAGTCGGCGCGCAGCAGCGCCACGTTGCGCTGCGCGAAGTCGCCGAGCACGCCGGCGTCGGCCAGGGTGGTCTTCTTGTTGTACTGGCAGGTGATGCACCAGGCGGCGGTGAAGTCCACGAACACCGGCCGCCCCTCGGCCTGCAGCCGGGCGGCACGCTCGGCGGACCAGGGCTCCCAGGCCGTGGCGGCGGACGACAGCGTGGCCGCCGGCGCCTCGCGCACGACGTTCGGCCCCAGCCCCAGCGCCAGCGCCGCGAAGGCGGCTGCGAGCACGGCGCCGAAGCCCCAGCGCGCGCGGCCGCGCAGCGTCAGCGCCCACACCACCGCGCTGCCGGCCACCAGCAGCGCCAGCAGGGCGGCGGCGCCGTCGATGCCGCTTTGCTGCCCCAGCACCCACACCAGCCAGGCCACCGTGGCGAACATCGGGAAGGCGAGGAAGCGGCGCAGCGTCTCCATCCACGGCCCGGGCTTCGGCAGCCGGCGCGCCACGGCGGGCACGAAGCCGGCCAGCAGGTAGGGCAGCGCCAGGCCGAAGCCCAGCACCGCGAACAGCAGCAGCGCTTGCGCGGCCGGCAGGCCGATCGCCAGCCCCAGCGAGGCGCCCATGAACGGGGCGGTGCACGGCGAGGCCACCAGCACCGCCAGCACGCCGGAGAGGAAGTCGTTGGCCACCGGGTGCTTCAACTGCGCCGAGGCGGCAGAGGCGGGCGCCAGCATGCGCAGCTCGAACAGGCCCGCCAGATTCAGGCCGATCAGCGTGAACAGCGCGGCCAGCGCCGCCACCACCGCCGGCGACTGCAGCTGGAAGCCCCAGCCCAGTTGCGCGCCGGCCGCGCGCAGCGCCAGCATCGCGCCGCCCAGGGCCAGCAGCGAGAGCACCACGCCGGCCGTGTAGGCCAGCGCGGCCAGGCGGTGGCCGCGCCGGTCGCCCGCCGCGCGGGTGAAGCCCAGCACCTTGATCGCCAGCACCGGGAAGACGCAGGGCATCAGGTTCAGCAGCAGGCCGCCGAGCAGGGCGCCCAGCAGCGCCGCGGCGAAGGTGGCACCCGGCGCCGCGGCCACGGGGGCGGGCGCCGCCGCGGCGTTCTGCGCCAGCGCGGCCTGCAGCGCGGGCGACACCGCGGCGGGCGCGGCCAGGGCGGGCCAGGCGCCGCTCACCGGCGCCTCGACGCGCCAGGCGACCGGCTGGCCCGCCGCGGCGGCGCTCGCGCGGTCGGCGCCGTCCAGCGCCAGCACCCAGGCCATTGCGGCCGGGCTGGCGCCGCGCTGCTCGGCCACCGGCAGGGTGGCTGTCCAGGCGGCGCCGTCCCAGGCGCCGGTCCAGTCCCTGCCGGCGATGGCGCCGTTGCGGATCACCTCGCCCTCCTCGGGATAGGCGTCCAGCGTCTTGCCGCGGGCACCGTCGGGCAGGCCTTCGACGTGCAGCTTCAGCGCGGCGCCGCCGTCGGCGATCTCGATGCGCGTGCGGGCCTGCGGCAGCGCGGCGGGGCGGGCCGCCAGCGCGGCGTCGAACTCGCCGCCGTGCGAAGCGGTGGAACCCTGCGCCGGCAGTTGCAGCGAGAACTCGCCTTCTTCCGGGATGCACTCCTTGCGGCACACCAGCCAGGAGGCCGAGAGCTTCACCGGCACGGCCGCCGGCCCGGCGGAGAAGTCCGCCGCCACCGTCATCGGCACCGGCAGCAGCACCGTGTCCTCGTAGCCGTAGTTGGCCAGGTTGCCGATCGGGATCTTGCGCGGCGTCGGCCAGTCCACGTCGCCGGCGGCCAGGCCCGGCGGCAGCGTCCAGCGCAGCTCGGTCGGCAGGCCGGAGTCGCCGGCGTTCTTCCAGTAGGTGTGCCACTCGGGCTGGTGGGTGATCTTCAGGCCCAGCCAGACGGTGGCGCCGGGCGCCACGCCCTGCGGCGCATGGGCCAGCAGCTCGGCGCGCACGTGCGGCGTCTGCACCACCGGGCCGGCCGGCGCCTTGGCGGAGAACTGTGCGCCGGCGCCCATCGGCAGGGCGCAGGCGGCGATCAGGAGGGGGGCGAGCAGGCGGCGCAGCACGGCGGGTCGGAGCCAGGCGGAGGGCAAAGGTTCCGGCGCGGCGTCAGGCCCAGCCCAGCACCACGCGGCGGGTATTGGCGCTCTTCTTTTCGATCTTGGTCACCACCACCGCGCCGATCTCGCGCGTGTTGGCGACGTGCG
>NZ_JBIQNC010000058.1:0-2558 GCF_044462705.1 Xenophilus sp. | reverse complement strand
TTTTCGATCTTGGTCACCACCACCGCGCCGATCTCGCGCGTGTTGGCGACGTGCGTGCCGCCGCAGGGCTGCAGGTCCACGGGCGCTTCCTCCGCGCCGATGCGGATGGTGCGCACCGTGCCGCTGCCGCGCGGCGGCTGCACGCTCATGCTGCGCACCAGTTGCGGGTTGGCGTCCAGCTCGGCATCGGTCACCGCGCCGACCGTGAGCGGATGGGCCTCGGCCACCAGCCGCGCCAGCCCGGCGCCGAGCTGCTCCTTGTCCAGCGCCTCGGTCATGTGGAAGTCCAGCCGGGCGTGCTCCGGCGTGATCGAGCAGCCGTCCACCGGCTGCGGCACCAGGTGGCACAGCAGGTGGGTCGCGGTGTGGAAGCGCATCAGGCGGTGGCGCCGCGCCCAGTCGACGCGCGCCGTGACGGGCGTGCCCGGCGCCAGGCGGGCGAGCAGCGCTTCCTGCCCCGGCGCGGGCAGATGCAGGATGGCGGCGGTCGGCCGGCCCTCGGCGTCCTTGGCCTTGCGCGTGTCGGCGATGGCCAGCTCGCTGCCGTCCTCCAGCACCAGCACGCCCGCATCGCCGGCCTGGCCGCCGCCCAGCGGGTAGAACACGGTGCGGTCCAGCACCACCGCGCCCTGCGCGTCCAGGCCCAGCACCCGGGCGGGGCATTCGCGCAGGTAGGCGTCGGTGCGGAACAGGTCGGCGGTGGCGGTGTCGAAAAGCGCGTCTGACATGCCGGGATGGTAGACGCCGACGCCGCGGCCAGCCGGCCGGCGGCGGGGTGTCCCCCGGCGATGGTGGATCATCGGCCCATGCGCATCTCTGCCTTCCGTTCCCCGCGCCGCCTGCGGCTGCCGGCCCTGGCCGCCGCCATCGTGCTGGCCGTCGCCGGCTGCGGCGACACCGCGCGGCTGCCCTTCGAGGCCGGCGTGGGCCCGGACCCGCAACTGCCTGCGCCGCGCAGCAGCCTGGTGCCCACCGTGCGCATCGCCGAGGCGACCGGCTGGGCCGAAGGCGGCACGCCGGTGGCGCCGCCGGGCTTCAAGGTGACGGCGCTGGCGCGCGGGCTGGAACACCCGCGCTGGCTCTACGTGCTGCCCAACGGCGACGTGCTGGTGGCCGAGAGCAACCGCCCGGCCCGGCGTGAACCCGAGGACGACGGCCTGTGGCAGAAGCTGCGCGACCGCGCCAGCGCCGCGGTGATGAAGCGCGCCGGCGCCGGCGTGCCCAGCCCCGACCGCATCGTCCTGCTGCGCGATGCCGATGGCGACGGCGTGGCCGAGCTGCGCACCATCTTCGCCGCCGGGCTCACCTCGCCCTTCGGCATGGCGCTGGTGGGCCGCGAGCTGTTCGTGGCCAATGCCGACGCGCTGGTGAAGCTGCCCTACGCGCCCGGCCGCACGGCCGCCGTGGGCGCCCCCGTCAAGGTGACCGACCTGCCCGCCGGCCGCAACCACCACTGGACCAAGAACGTGCTGGCCAGCCCCGACGGCAAGCGCCTGTACGTCACCGTCGGCTCCAACAGCAACGTCGGCGAGCACGGTCTGGACGAGGAGGAGGGCCGCGCCGCCATCTGGGAGGTCGACCCGAAGACCGGCGCCAAGCGCCTCTTCGCCACCGGCCTGCGCAACCCCAACGGGCTGGCCTGGGAGCCCGAGACCCAGGTGCTCTGGACGGTGGTGAACGAGCGCGACGAGATCGGCAGCGACCTGGTGCCCGACTACCTGACCTCGGTGCAGGAGGGCGCCTTCTACGGCTGGCCCTGGAGCTACTGGGGCCAGCACGTGGATGCGCGCGTGAAGCCGCCGCAGCCCGAGCGCGTGGCGCAGGCCGTGCGCCCGGACTACGGCCTGGGCAACCACGTCGCGCCGCTGGGCCTGGCTTTTTCCAGCCCGCGCGGCATGCCGCCGGAATTCGCCCGCGGCGCCTTCATCGGCGAGCACGGCTCCTGGAACCGCAACCCGCCCTCGGGCTACAAGGTGGTGTTCGTGCCCTTCGCGCAGGGCCGCCCCGAGGGGCTGCCGAAGGACTTCCTCACCGGTTTCCTGTCGGCCGACGGCAAGGCGCAGGGCCGGCCGGTGGGCGTGGCGCTGGACCGCAGCGGCGCGCTGCTGGTGGCCGACGACGTGGGCAACGTCGTGTGGCGGGTGGCGCGGGAGAAGGCCGGTCGCTGAACCCGAACGTGACGAAATCTGGAAAAACGTAGTCAAAAGTTCGCTACTTTCCGGCGGGCGAATTAGACTGGCCGTCCATTCGACAAGACAACGCCCGGCCTTCCGGACCGGGCGACCAGGGAAAGATCAACGTGCCTGAAGGAATCCTCGGCTGGCTCATCGTGGCCGCCTTCTTCGTCCTGCTGGTGGCGGTCGTGCTGGTGCGTGTGCGCCGCCGCGGCCGCGGGCTCTCCACCGCCGACATGGTGCGCCGCCGGCGCGAGCTGCAGCAGCAGCTGCAGGACCTGGCCGGCGATGCCGGCTCGCAGCTCGCCCAGCTGGAAGGGCGCCGCCTCGGCGAGGCCAGCACCAGCCTGGCGGCGCTGGAGGCCGCGATCGCCCGCGCCGAGA